>JAYTGR010000324.1:0-2021 GCA_043733205.1 Chthonomonadaceae bacterium | reverse complement strand
AGGGCTGCTGCTGAATGATCGAGAAGTTCAGTTCCGGGATGCCTTTGCCGTCCGGATACCCGGCCTGTGCCAGCAGCTGCTTCGCCAGCTTAGGATTGAAAGCGGGATAGGTCGGCGGCCTGCCTCCGTTCGGCATCGTGGGCGGCAGCACCCCGTTCGCGACCGTGCCGATGCCCTTGAAGGCGACTTTCAAAATCTGCTCGCGGTCGATGGCCATTCCGATCGCCTGCCGCACCGCCTTCTTGGCAAAGATAGGCTGTTTGACCTCCTGCATGGCGACGTAGTTGAACGCGGCATAGTCGAAGATGCGGTATTCGCCCGTCAGCTTGCCCGATTCGTGGTCCTGGGAGTAGCGCGCACTGTCCACATCGACGAAAATATCCAGTTTGCCGGTCTGGAAGTTGTCGTAAGCGGTCTGAGGATTGACAAGGATAGGGAATTCGATGCGGTCGGTTTTCGGTGCGCCGCCCCAGTAGCCGGGAAAGGCTTTCAGGGAGATCTGTTTGCCGGGCTCGTACTTCTCCATCGCGAAGGGGCCGGTCCCGACGAACGAGTCGGCGGTGATCTGTCCGTCCGTCTTTGCCGCCGCCTCTTTGCAGACGATCGCGTCGATCGGCATCGTCAGCATGCCGGGGAAGTAGGCGCGGGGGCTGTCCAGCGTCACGGTGACGGTGTGCGGATCCAGCACGGTGACGCCGGTGAGGTCGGGGCGTTTGCCGCCTGTCACGTCCTTCAGACCGACGATGCCGTCCAGGTAGTTGGCAGCGACCGGCGAGGCCGTTTTCGGCGACAGCGCCCGCTCCCAGCTGTACTTGACATCGTCTGCGACCATCTCGCGCCCGTTGTGGAACTTGACTCCCGCGCGCAGATGAAAGGTGTAGGTTTTGCCATCCGGGCTGATGTCCCACTTTTCGGCGAGGCAGGGCTCGATCTCGTTCTTGCCGTTGTAGCGGGTCAGGCTCTCGAACGAATGCTGCAGCAGTTCCGCCGTGTAGAGGTCCGGTATTTTCGCCGGATCCAGCGTCGTCGGTTCGACGCCCATCGCCACGCGCAGGGTTCTGTCCGCCCCGCTCGTGTTCGGGCTGCCCGGTGCGCCGGGGCTGCCGGAACTGCTGCTGTTCACGTTCGACTGCACGGTGCAGCCCGCCAGGGCCGCCGCGCTGAGAAACAGCGCGGCCGCGCCACAAATCCTGCGCCAGTTCATAGGGATCTTTCTCCGGGATTGGAATGGTATGCCGTCCCGCCCCGCCGCCTTTTCGAACACGGGCGGCGGAGACGGGATGGAGGAGAGGGTGAGACGCCTATGGCTGCACCGTCGTTGTCACATGGGGCAGGTGGCCCATCAGCGAGTCGCGCAGATGCCCGACCCGGGGCTTGATCAGTTCCAGGTCACGCTGGTAGTAGAGCGTCACCCAGGGCGCATCGTCGAGCGCGATCTGCTCGGCCTGCGCGTAGAGCGCCATGCGCTTCTTGACATCGGCTTCGACATCGGCCTGATCGCACAGGCGGTCGAACTCCGGGTTACTGTAGCCGACGCCGTTCTCGGGATGATCTTCCGCTCCGTTGACCATCTTGTTGCTGTGCAGGAGGACCGAAAGAAAGTTCTGCGGATCGAGGTAGTCCGCGCCCCAGCGCAGATGCGTGAAAGCCAGGGTCTTGGCTGAGCGCTCTTTCAGGAACTGGCCCCACTCCATGGGCCGCAGCTGCACGGAGATGCCGAGGTTGTTTTTCAGCTGACTGGTGACGACCTGCGCGGTGTTCAGAACCCAGGGCATATCCTGGCGGCAGGAAAGGGTAAGTGTCGGGAAGCCGCTGCCACCAGGATAGCCCGCTTTGGCCAGCAGCGCCTTCGCTCTGGCTGGGTCGTACGGCAGCGGATTGAGTTTCGGCTTATAGTTCTCCATGCCGGGCGGCACGACGCCGTTGGCGATGTCCGCCTGACCTTTGAGGGCGACACGAATGAGTTCGTTCTTGTCGATGGCCATGGCAAACGCCTGACGCACGTCCCGCTTTGCGAAGGG
>JAYTGR010000323.1:0-2023 GCA_043733205.1 Chthonomonadaceae bacterium | reverse complement strand
CGCTCGTACGTCCACCAGGACCGCTAACAAAATGTTATCCTGTAAATCTTGTAAATCCTGTCCAAATTGACTCATTAAGACTGACGCCTCCTCATGTTTACCCCTGCATGTCTCTCTGGCTTTGGACGGCAGCAGGTCGTGCCCACTCTGGCAGCGCGGAGGCAGGCGGGATCGACAGTTCGGGGACTGCAGGAACGTCGGGATCGGCAGCGGATATGCCGTCCAGAGTGGGAGGCGTTTCGGGCGTGTGAGACGGCAGGGCGGAGAGGGCGCGCTGCAGATCCTGGGCGGTGGCTTGCAGACGCTGAAGTTCGGTGGTGAGCGGGTCCAGCGCACCGACAAGTCTGGTAAAACCGGACTGTGCGGTGTAGATCGTGCTGTCGAATGCGGTGCGAACGCCTTCGAGCGTCTGCGCGGCTTCGTGCTGCCACTGGGCCAGTTGTGCGGCCTGCGCGGCCTGTCCGTCCGTCACTACTTGTTCCAGGCGTCCCTGCACGTTCATGGCGCGTTCGTTCCAGCGCTCGTACGCCTGCAGCTGCCGATCCGCGTTGCCGCTGATCTGGCCAAGAGTGTGGGCCATTCCCGCCGTCTGCTCCCGAACTGCTTCGATGAGCAGGATTGTCTCGGACAGTCCTGCCTGCACACCGTCCCGCAGAGTGTTCGGCAGTCGGCTCTCTAAGGTGGCAAGGGTAGCCGCCACACGTCCGTCGAGTGTCGCAATGCGCGTTTCGACTGCGCCGCCCATCGCCGTGATGGCGGCCTCGGTCAGGCGCTGATGCACCGCCTCCTGTTCCGTCTGCACGGCAGCGAACTGACGCTGCCACTGCGCCGTCATGTCCTTCAGTTCCTGCATCTGCAGGGCGGCCAGACGCTTCGTAAACTCCTGCGTCTGCTGCAGAGCGCCGTCATTCGCCTGTTTGACGACCTGCAGAGACAGATCGAGCGCTTTGTGATACTGCGCGAAGGTGGTGGCCAGGCGCTGTTCGTGCTGTGCCTGCCCCTCTTTATGAGCGTTCAAAATACTAAGATGCGCCGCTTTCAGGTCGGAGACGCTTGCAGCCCATGTTCCGCTGTGCTGCGCCAGCGCCTGCGTATGGTCGGCGATCTGCTGCATCGGCTGCTGTACCTGCTGCAGCAGCATCGTGGTGATCTGCCGCGCGAAGGCTTTCAGCAGTGTGTCGTACTGCTCGGCCTGCTGGGCGAGCGTCACCTGCGTCGCGGCGGTCTGCTTCTCCAGGGTCGATGTGGCATGCATCGCCAGCTCCCGTGTCGCTGTCACCACACGCTCTTCCGGGCTGGTGACAGCAGTCGGCAGAGTGGCGACAAAGCCTTCGTCAAGCGCCTGCTCTGCCGCGTCAGCGAGGAAATCCTGTTCGTCCTGTAAAGCGCGGTAACAGAGCTGCAGACTGAGAGCGGCGATCACGGAGGCCAGTCCGCCGATCGTGCCGGAGCCGATATACGCCAGCGCCGTGTCCGCACCGAGGCCCTGCGGCTGTCCCAGCGTGATGAGCAAAGAGACGAATGTGCCGGCAATCCCTATGGAAAGCGCGATGTTTTTCCAGGTTTGGATCTCACGCTCCGGGCCGGGAAAATCCTGAGTTTCGCTCCTGCTCCTGCCTCCTGACAGCAGAGGCGCGCCCCGGTGCAGAGCTCTCTCTGCCTGGATTAAACGCCGTTCGAGGAGCGGTGTATCGGCCGCAAGGCTCTGTCTGTTCCAGTTCCCCGCTTCCACCTCGCGCGCGAAGGCCTCTAAGGCCGTCTTTGCTTTTGGCAGAGCCGCCTCTTCCCGCGCATATCGGCTCAGAAAACTCACCGACCGAACGTAACCGCGCAGCCAGACCGCGAAGACGACCAGAGACACGCTCGCAAAAAGGATCTGCGAGCCCTCGGCGTGCCGGCGAATCAGGCCGGTCAGCACATAGCCCTCCGCGCCGAGCATACACAGCCCCAGCAGCGCCGAGCAGAGCAGCGGCAGCTTCGCCCGGTTGGAGAGAACGGGCATCTACGGCCAGTACCTTTCTCC
>JAYTGR010000322.1:0-5852 GCA_043733205.1 Chthonomonadaceae bacterium | reverse complement strand
TGGACGGCGATGAGATCCGCACCCATCTTTCCCAGGGCCTGAGTTTTTCCAGGGAGGACCGTGACACCAATGTGCGGCGCATCGGCTGGGTGGCGCGGCTGCTGGCGCGCAACGGCGTCCTCGCCGTCACGGCCGCCATCTCGCCCTACCGCGCGATCCGCGATGAGATCCGGGCCGAGACCGAGCGCGAGGGTCGCGCCGCCTTCATCGAGATCTTCGCGAACGCGCCTCTCGACGCCGTGGCCGCGCGGGATGTCAAAGGCCTCTACAAGCGCGCCCTGGCCGGCGAGATCCCGAACTTTACCGGAGTCTCCGATCCCTACGAAGCGCCGGAGCAGCCGGAGGTCGTCGCTCTGACCAGTCAGGAGAGCATCCAGGAATCGGCGAATCGAATCGTGAACTATCTGACCGCGCGCGGCATCATCGGCGTGGACTGACGGGGCCGCCTTACGAGAAGGCAGCGGAACGATGCTGAGGTCGGTCCTCCAGCAGCTATAAGTGCCGGGTCACCCCGGACCAACGGGAAAGGGGTGACCCTGAGGTTCCAGGATTTACGGATGTGGCGGCGGTGGGTTGGCCGTGAAGGTCGCTATGATGTCCTTGTTCAGCAACGTACCTCGGTCTATGGGTAAGTTGATGCTCCCACTCCATTTTGCTCCGCTGTTGCTTCCGGTCGCAGTCACGTTGTAGTTACCGGGCGCCAACCCCCTGGCGTTGAAGAGATATTTGCCGTCATCCTGCATTTGGCTGTCTCCCGTCGCGACTACCTGGCCCATGGCGTTTTTGACCTGCACATTGAGTTGCTTTGGCCCCTTCGGATTGGCGTCGCTAAGGGTGTAGATGTTGAGTTGCAGCAGAACGGTCAGCGTTACGGGGATCTGTACCGCTCCCATAGTCGGGGTCGGGAACACTATGGGCTGGTTGAAAGGCTGGTATCCGAGCGGCTCTTGTAGGTTTCCCGCGACTTCCCACTTGAAGCCTTTCGGCAGCCGGAGCGTGCCGGTATAGTTGGGGGACAGTAATCTCAGAACGCCGCCCATGGAAAAGTTGGGAGGAGAAACGGTCGTCCAGAAACCAACGTTTTTCACAGTGACAGTGCCCATTCCTGCGGGCGGAGCGATGTCGGGGGTGAGCGTGAATGTCGTATCCTCGAAGAGGCTCAACTGGATGGGCGTCGCTTTGAGGTCTTCCTGTGTCTCCAGCATCTTGATATCGCCCAGGCCTTTGACCATTCCGGCCGTGAGACCGGACTGCTTGCCCGTATCCGAGACCAGCCAGTTCGTGAACGCACCGAGCAACGCGAAATACCACTTGTCGTTGGCCTTGCCCTGCGTGCCCGTCGCCAGAGCCGCGAAAGTAGATCGAAGCAAGTTCCACAGGGTGTTTTGCTTGGCGACCCGGTAGGGAACGACGAAGACGGCATTGACACGGCCCGTGAACACGGCATGCCAGTGCCCGGTCGTATCGGAATAGGGAAGCTGCGTGATATCGCTCAGCGCCCGCTCGCGCACTTCGGTTTCCGCCGCCGCCACGTCGGTGGCCAGACTGGGCTGGTCCACCGGGTTGTTGGAGATATAACCGAGGGGGTTCACCGCCTCGATGCACACTTTCTTGCGGAAGTTCAAGAACACAGCGGGCGGCTGCAAGGGATTGGTGCTCGACACGTCGTTGATTTGATCCACGGCCGCGCAGCCTCGGCTGAAACCGGCCTGGGGCGCGACGGTCACGCCGGCCGGGTTCAGGGGGTCTCCCTCCGTTCCCATCACGGCATCCCCGCCGGCATACCGGGCGGACGACACGGTGGCGGGACGATAGGGCGTGAACGCGCCGGGGATCATAAAGTGCGCGATCTGATCCGATCGGCCGTTCGAAGCGCCGAGCCGGAAGAGAGGGGCGTTGTTCTTATCATACCCCTCGATGCGGTAGACCGGCTGCAGCCAAGGAAGGCTCAACTGGCCCTGGATGACGGAGCCGTCGGCCGCCGCGGTGACCGAGCCGAGCACCTGCCCGGTAAGGAGATCGGTGACCACGATCTTGCCGAGGCGGTTGCCGGTATCGGCGATCGAGAAGGTCAGGGTGATGTTGTCGGTGGTGGGCGTGTAGAGGTACCAGTCGGGATTGTCGGACAGCGGCTCGGAGACGAACTCGTGATCGGCGAGGTTGGCGTCGGTGGGCGTATCGGCGAGGTCGTAGGCGGAGACGTCCGCGCTGAACTCTGCGGCCTTGGTGGGCAGAGCGGCGTTCACCAGGCTCTGCCAACTGGCGTTGACACCGACATAGACCGAGAGTGCATTGTCGGTGGGCAGGGGTGTCCGCACCGGATCCTTCCTGTGGTGGAGGTGTGTTCGCGCATGGAGCGATCCCGACATCGCGCCGAGCGAACAGAGCAGCAAGAGGCTGAACAGAGCAAAACTCACACACTTCCTTGCGTGCATAGCGGTCTCCTATTCAAACAGACATTCCGTCCGAAATGTCAATTCCGCCGCGAGGGCTGCAGACGGTGGTCTCCTTCCGGCAGCGGACGGGAACGTGCCGAAAGGAAGCGGCCCTATGTATATATAAGTGACGAGAACGTTGAAAAATGCAGGATCCGGGAGTTATTTTTCAAAATTAGTTTATTTTGGCATGCCTGGGAGTGTGCCGGCCGCGCGAAGAAAGGTTATGCGCTTTGAACGATCGTACTCTGGATCTCCATGCCCACACCACCGCCTCCGACGGTGATCAGTCCCCTGCTCAGCTTGTGCAGCGGGCTCACGAGATCGGGCTCACCGCGCTGGCCGTCACCGACCACGATACGACTGCCAGCCTGCCGGAGGCGCTGGAGGCAGGAAGGCGGTTTGGAGTAGAGATCGTGCCGGGAATCGAACTGAGCGCCGAGGTCGAGATCGGCCAGTGCCACATACTGGGGCTCCTGATCGACCCGTCGAATGCAAATCTGAACGAGCGCCTGCGTGAGGTCATCGAAAATCGGGACAAACGCAACGAGCGCATCGTCGCGAAGATGCAAAACGAACTGCATTTCGAGATCACGCTGGAGGAAGTGGAAGCGGAGTCGGGCGGACTGGTGGTGGCGCGTCCGCACTTCGCCAAAGTGCTGTTGCGCAAAGGCTACGTCACCTCGATGCAGCAGGCATTCGACGACTATCTGGGGAAAGGCGCAAAAGCCTACGTGGAGCGCGACCGCCTGACCCCGGAAGAGTGCATCGCCCTGATTCACGGCGCAGGCGGCGTCGCCATCCTCGCCCACCCCAACAACCTCAAACGCGATGCCGAGGGCACAGAGGCGGAGATCCTGCGGCTGAAAGCCTTAGGCATGGACGGCATCGAGGCCCGCTACAACCGCCATTCCCCGGAAGAGAACGCCCGCTACCTCGATCTTGCCGCAAGGCACGACCTTCTTACTTCCGGCGGCTCCGACTTCCACGGCCCCACCGTCAAGCCCACCGTCTACCTCGGCCACGTCGAAGGCGAACAACCCGCCCCCCTGGAACTGCTGGACAGGCTGAAAGAGCGGGCCGCTCACCTCTAAGATTTTCCTTCGCGCTGCTAGATTTCGATGGGAATGCGCTGCTTGAGGGCGGCGGATTCGATGGCGGCGAAGACCATTGCCAGGCTTTTGATGTTGTCGTGGCATTCGCCCATCGGGGTCGCTCCGGTTTTGAGGGCGTTTAGGAAGTCGCGGAGGGAGCCTGCGATGCCGCCATGCACCCCCTCTTCTACCTCTCCGGCAATGGAGTCGGTCACGGCGTGAAAGCCGGTGGCGTCTCGGACGATGGCGGCTTCGATGGCACTGTGTCCGTCCCAGGTGGCGGTTCCGTGCGGCCCGACGGCCCGCCATTCTCCTTCCCAGGAAGTGGGTCGCCCTTCCGCGCACCAACTGCCCCGATAGGTGTAGCGCAGCCCGCGGCTCATCTCGAAGATCGCGGTCGCGCTGACGTCGCCCTGGTACCAGCTCCACTCCGGGTTGAACTCGTCGCAGTAGACAGCGACGGGGTCGGCGTCACACAGATAACGCGCGGCATCGACGGTGTGGATCGCCATATCGAGCAGCAGCGGGCTCGGCATCTCGTCCCGAAATCCCCCAAAATGCGCGCCGATATAGAAGTCGGAGTTGAGAATGCCGAGCGGCCCGACGTGACCGGCGATCAGTTTCTTGTAGGCGTGCAGACGCGCATCGTAGCGCCTGCTCTGGCTGACCATGTAGAGTTTGCCGGCCTTTTCGGAGGCTGCGACCATCTCGCGGGCGCTGGCCATGCTCTCCGCCATCGGCTTCTCACCGAGGACGGGTATTCCTGCGGCAAGAGCAGTCAGGGTCACGGCTTTGTGCGCTTCGGGGATCGTCACATCGACCACAAAGTCCGGCTGGACTGCTGCGATCGCCCTGCTCAGATCGTCTCCCATGTAGATCGGCATCAGTTTCTGCTCTTCCGCCGCTGCCGCCGCCGCTTCCGGGCGAATATCCACCCACCCGGCCAGTTCGACCTCGTCGCAGGCGGCCAGATTTTTGCCCCACGCCTTGCCCATTCCTCCTGCACCCACCAGAATAGCTTTGAATGCCGCCATCGAACGCTCTCCTTCTATTCGGCCTTGTCGGATTTCGGCTGGAACCAGCCGAGCGGAGACTGGACGCAAGTGAACGTGGCGTAGCGTGGGCGCGGTTCGGAGTAGACATAACCGACCGCATTGGAAATGACACGCCGCACCTCCGGCTGATAGTAGACCGGATAGGTCTCATGCCCCGGACTGAAGAAGAAGATGCGCCCCTGCCCGCGCGTAAAGCAGCAGCCGCTGCGGAACACTTCGCCGCCTCGGAAGGTGCTGAGAAACACCAGTTCATCAGGCTGTGGAATGTCGAAATATTCGCCGTACATCTCCTGCTCGGGAATCTGGAAAACAGGCGGAACTCCGGCTGCAATAGGATGGCCAGGGTTCACGGTCCAGACAGTCTCGCGGTCGTCATCGCGCCAGCGCAGGGCGCAGGTCGTGCCCATGAGCCGCGTAAAGATCTTGGACCAGTGCCCCGAGTGCAGCACGATCAGTCCCATGCCGGAAAGCACCCGGTTGTGGACCTTATCCACCACCGCGTCATCGACCAGATGATGCCCCATGTGCCCCCACCAGGTCAGGACATCGGTCTGCTCCAGGACTGCGTCGGTCAGGCCGTGTTCCGGCTGATCCAGCGTCGCGGTCCGCACCACGGCCCGCCCGCCCAGGTTCTCCCGGATGCCGGCGGCGATCACGGTATGCATGCCGTCGGGATAGACGGCTTTGACTTTCTCATGGCTCTTTTCGTGGAGGTTCTCTCCCCACACAGTCACACGGATCGGGGCTTCAGACAAGGTGCTGTCTCCTCTGATGAAGGTGTTTTTTTATGGAACGACAAGATCACGGTTCGATCAGTCCACCGCACGCCGCCATCATGGCGGCTTCCGTCCGGTCGTTCGCATTCAGTTTGCCTAAAATGGCGAAAATATGGCTTTTGATCGTCTTTTCGGATACGAACAGCGTCTCCGCGATTTCGCGGTTCCGTTTGCCTGTTGCGACCTCTTTGAGGACTTCTATTTCGCGGGGGGTCAGTTCCGAAAACAGATTCATGTGCGCTGGGCGCTGATGCGGTTGAACTCCGTCAGAACACGCACGATCGCTCAGCGCGCCGGCTTTGAGCGCCTGGAAAACGTTCGAGTCATCGTGGCAGATCGTCAGGACGCAGATGTGGACGCTCGGAAAGTCTTTCTTCACGCGCTGTGTCAGTTCGATCCCGTTCATTTTCGGCATCCCAATGTCGGTGAGCAGAACATCTGGCATCTTTTCCCGGACGAGCCGCAGCGCCGATTCGCCGTCCGCAGCCTGCC
>JAYTGR010000321.1:0-2024 GCA_043733205.1 Chthonomonadaceae bacterium | reverse complement strand
AGGAGAGCGAGGAAGATGGTCACGATGTCGGGATCGAAGTGCTGGCCGGACTGGGCTTTGATGTAGACCTGCACTTCGACATCCAGCCAGCCTCGGCGGTAGGGGCGGTCGCTGCGCAGAGCGTCCCAGACATCGACGACCGCGAAGAGGCGGGCGGAGAGCGGGATCTCCTGCCCTTTGAGGCTGTGCGGATAGCCGGAGCCGTCCCATTTTTCGTGATGATAGAGCGGCACGTCCAGAGCAGGTCTCAGGAAGGGGACGGGAGAGAGCATTTCGTGGGCGTAGGTGGGATGGTGGCTCATGATCGCCCGCTCTTCCGCAGTAAGCGGCCCCGGTTTCAGCAGAATGCTGTCGGGAATGACCATCTTACCGACATCGTGCAGGAGCGCTCCCCAGCGCAGATAGCCCTGCTCCTCCTCGTTCAGCCCCATGCGCTGCGCCAGACGCAGCGACATCTCCGTCACCCGCAGTGCGTGACCTTCCGTCTCCTTATCGCGCAGATCCAGCATCCGCGACCAGCCTTCGATGGTCCGGTTGTAGGTGTGCATCAGATCGGCTGCCGCACTCTTCTGCGGCGTGTTGACCACGGACTGTTGCAGGGCAAGGGAGGGACTGCCTTCCCAGATATCGGTATTCGTGGGAGAGGCGGCATCGCAGGCCATGAGGTGCGATACGCGGTTACGCCCGCTGTGTTTGGAGTGATAGAGCGCTTCATCGGCCTGCGCTACCAGAGCGGCGGCATTTGCCGTTTCCGAGGTCCAGGTCGCCACGCCGAAGCTGGCGGTGATCGCGCGCTCCGGCCAGCACGCCTGTTCGAGCGCCGCCCGGAGATTCTCGGCCATGCGGCAGGCCCCTTCCGAACCGGTATGGGGCAGGATGATCACGAACTCCTCCCCGCCGTAGCGCGCGGCAAAATCCGCCGCGCGAATATTGGACTGGAGAATCTGGCCGACCTGCTTGAGCACCTGATCTCCCGCCGGATGGCCGAACGTGTCATTGTAAGACTTGAAACAGTCCACATCGAGGAGCAGGAGAGAGAGCGAAACTTCATAGCGCGCGGCGCGCTGCGTCTCTTCGGCCAGCCGCTCGTGAAAGGTGCGGTGGTTCTTCAGTCCGGTCAGCCCATCGGTCTGCGCCAGCATCTCCAGGCGGGCATTGGCGGCCGCCAGCTGCTCCTGCTGGGCTTCCAGCTGCACGTTGACTTCGCGCATGCGGGTGATCTGCTCTTCCAGACGCTGCTGCAGCCATTTGCGTTCGGAGATATCGCGTATCGTGACCGCAGCGCAGTCGCCGAAAGGCACGATCTGGGAGTGCATCCAGATAGGGCTGGCGTCCGGAAGCGCGTTTTCCGACTCCTCCTCAAGCGTCTGCTGTGTCTCGACCGCGCGCCGATATTTCGTAATGATGGGCTCTGCCATCTCCTCGGTCCAGATATCGGTGAGAGTCTTGCCGATCGTATTCGCGCGGGTATGCCCCGTCCATTTAGCCCAGCAGTGGTTGGCATCCAGATAGACGAAGTCGAGAATCGTCCCCGCAGAGTCGCGTACTCCCTGCAGCAGAATGAACGCATCCGTGCTGCCCTCGACCGCCGCGCGGAACCGGGCTTCGCTCTGGCGGATCGCCTCCCGTGCCTGTTTCTGTTCGGTCACATCCCGGCACTGCCCCACCCACTCGCGCACGCTGCCGTCCGCCTCGAAGATTGGAACCGCGCGGACGCTGAAATCGCAGTAAGCTCCATCATGGCGGCGCAGACGATACTCTCCCTCATACATCGTCTTATGGGTCAGAGAATAGGTCCAGTTCAATTCGGTGCGCACCACATCGTGCGGATGCAGGATATCCATCCAGGCAGCGCCCTGCACCTCCGCCAGGGTCAGGCCAGAATATTCGAGGCCAGCCTCGCTGACGGTCTCTATCGCGCCCTGGCTGTTGGCTGTCCAGAGAATTATTGCGGTCGCTGTGGCAAGCGAACGAAACCTCTCCTCGCTTCTGCGCAGATTGTCGAGCATAGCCATACGCTCGGA
>JAYTGR010000320.1:0-5854 GCA_043733205.1 Chthonomonadaceae bacterium | reverse complement strand
CGGTCGCCTTCCGCAACATCTGGATCGTGCCGCTGCCCGACGCGGGTGCAAAACACTACGAGCCGCACTGATCGGACTCATGGATGCCCCAGCTCGATACGCAGAGTTCCCCGGTCGGATCCCCTGCCTGGTCCGACGGAGCGGCAGCGACCAGCGCTCTGGAGTCGGGAAGCAGTCTTCCGATCAGCGGCAGGCCTTCCGCTCCGAGCGTCAGCAGTGCGGTCGAGAGCGCGTCGCTGTCGGTGGCGGAAGCGGTCACGAGAGCGGCCAGCATCGCCTGCCCCGCCGGATAGCCCGTGCGGGGATCGATGACATGCCCGTAACGCCGCCCTTCTGAGGCAAACCATTTGCCGTGCGGTGCGGAGACCGACAGCGTCTCGTCCCGCAGACGGAACCGGGTCAGGTGAGGACTGGAGCCGGTATCGAAGGGACGCTGTACGGCGACGGTCCAGGCCTCTGCGTCAGGCGGCCGGCCCACGGCATAGACCGTGCTGGTTCCCCCGTGCAGCAGCGCCGCCTCGATCTCATACTCCCGCATCAGTTCCGCCGCACACTCCACCGCATAGCCCTTGCCGATCGCTCCCAGGTCGAGCTGCACCCCCTCGCTGTCGAACTCCACCGTGTAAGCATCCGAGTCCAAATGAACATGCTCCATTCCCACCACTTTGCGGGCTTCCGCGATGGCGACCGGTGTCGGCATGCTTCCCGAAGCGCCTACAAAGCCCCAGCAGCGCAGCAGCGGAGCGACCGTCGGATCGAACGCGCCGCCGGTCGCCTCGCTCAGGGCTTTCGCCTTTGCCAGCAGGTGGAACAGTCTGGGCTCCACCGTGACAGGTGCGAAGGCGGCGCGGCGATTGAGATCGGAGATATCGCTGTTGGGATCGTAAAAGCTGAGCTGCGCCTCCAGGCGGGAGATCTCCTGGAAAACCGCTTCTGTCACGGACTGCAGATAGGTCTCCCGTCTGCCGTAGACCAGCAGTTCAAACTCGGTTGCCATCGCATAGTGCGATGTCTGCAGAGAGAGCATAGAGTGAGTTCCCCAAATACGAAAAGAGTGAGCAAGAGGAATCCTCTCGCCCACTCCTGGTTTCATGCTGCGATGGCGGATCAGGCCGGGGTCGCTTTGCGGGTTGCCGGATCGAAGACGAACGTCTTACTCTCGCGGTACGATCGCTCGGAGAGCGTGATAATCACCTGAGCGCGCGTCGCCAGTTCGATATTGGCGTTCGGCAGGCTGTTGCTGCGGATACAGTCCAGCCAGTTCTTCTGGTGCGTCGGGAAGTTCTCCGGCAGGCCGCTGACCGGTTCGGTGGCCTCATCCACTTCATCCGCCCAGTCGCGCTGCGGCTTGACCTGCACGGCATTGCCGCCGAAGACTGCGGTCGCCTTGTTGCCCCGAATAGCTTCTTCCCAGCCAACATCGTTGCAGGTCGAGGACATCAGCATCAGGGACATCGTGCCGAAGTCCACGTTCAGATTGACGAAGTCGGGAATCTCACGGTCGGACTTTTTGGTGTCCGGGTTCACCTTCTGCACATAGAGTCCACCGCAGGAGGACACACGCTGCGGGTAGCCATCCAGCCCTGACAGGGGAATATCCATCGCGATCATGAGCGGCAGCAGGCGGTGCGGGAACAGGTCACCGATCATTCCGGAGCCATAAGCCCAGTATTTGCGCCACCGGAAGTAGCGATCCGGATCCCAGGCTTCCGGCCCTTTGTCTCTGCGGAACATCGCCCAATCGACATGCGCATCACCGCTGCCCTGAGGATCGGCAACAGGGTCGATAAGAACTTCGTTCCAGCCGCCAGCCTTGCTGTTACGCATATAGCTGCCCTGCCCCACGACTACCGAGCCAATCTTGCCTGCCTTTATGACGCGGCCTGCGGCATGCCACTTGTCATCGGAACAGCCCTGAGCGCCGAGCTGAAAGACCTTTCCGGTCTTCTTCACAGTATCGTAAACTGTAAACGCCTCATCCAGAGTGCGGCAGAGCGGCTTTTCGCAGTAGACATGTTTGCCGGACTCGAGGGCGGCCAGGGTGACGTCTGCATGCCAGTTGTCGGAGGTGGCGATGACGACGGCATCGATATCCTTGTGCTCCATCACTTTGCGGTAGTCCGTATACCCTGCGCTCTCTTTCAGTCCGAGCATCGCCCTCGCTGCGCTGACGCGTTTCCCGTACAGATCGCAGACGGCGATCTGCTGCGTATTGTTCGTCTCCTGCGCTTCGTGGAACAGCTTGACATGCGTGCTCAGCCCCTGGGCTCCGACGCCGACATGGCCAATACTGATTCGCTCGTTCGCACCGACTACGCGGCGCATCGCCTCGGCAGTTGTCGGCATGGAACTGACGACAGCCGCTCCTGCGGTCGTGACAGCAGCGGCGCGCAGAAAATCGCGCCGCGTCGTCGAGTTTTGATTTTGGCTCATCGGGGCCTCTCCTTATATGTGGGGTGCGGAAACAGACTGTTTCCGCCTATCGACTATTTGTTTCCCGCCAGCTTAGCGGCCGAAGTGGAGGCTTTTCCTGTCGCAGCATGGTCCGCAGGATGCGCGGCAGCCACAGAAGAGCCGTTCGGTTTGAACCATTCCGGATCGAACGCCATGTGGGTGTTTTTGAGCGCTGCTTCATTCGCCTTGATCGCTACGACCGTCGCCTGGTATCCTTCCAGCGCGCCTGCGTCCGGCTTTTTCCCGGTCCGCACACAGTCCAGGAAGGAGTCGATCGCCTGATACAAGGCGGTCTTGGAGACGTCCGTACCAACCGCGCCAGGCTGCAGTCCAAGCTGGATCTGTTTAGTCGCATCTGCAACGAGCGCGATACCGGAGCCGGTCTGAATTCCGGTCCCATTTGCCGGGTTGCCGATCTGCATCGGGTCTTTGCGGGCAAAAACTTCCCATCCGATCGATTTTGCGTCGGTCTCCTTGAACATCCAGGCACGCTGGTCGCGCAGTTGAATGGCAGCGTCCGATCCCAGGAACTCCTCGTAAGGTCCGTCGAACGAGTTCACAAGGGTAGCATCGTAGGCAAAACGCAGATTGTTCGGATAGTCGAGCACGACCTGCACGGTATCCGGCACATTGCGTCCGTCCTTCCAGCCGAGCAGGGAACTGTACGCTGTCACACCGGTCGGAAGCGCGCTGAAGAACCACGATGCCATATCGATCTGATGCACTCCGACCTCGCCGAGCAGACCGGCGGAGGTCGCCTGCGTAAGCCGCCAGTTCAGTTCCGCTTCCCGTTCCGGCGTCGGCCAGCCCTGCCGCCACGAGGTGCGGTTGTGCCACTGAGCGCGTCCACCGATGACGGTGCCGAGGGCATCCGATCGGATAAACTTGAGAACGTGATGAGTCTGCATATTGGAACGCTGCTGCAGTCCCGCCGCGAAGGTCGTTTTCGCCCCTATCCCTGCGATTGTAATGGCTTTCGCGTCGGCAATGCTGTGTGAAAGCGGCATTTCACAATAGACATGCTTCCCGGCAGCGATCGCATCAAGAGCGATCTGTTTATGTTTGTGGGAGGGAGTGGCGATGAAGACCGCCTGCACCGTCTTGTCATCGAGCACCTTGCGGTAGTCGGTTACGAAAGCGGCGGAAGGAACGATTGCGGTCACTTTGCGCTGAAAGGCCGGGGTGCTGAAACTGTCGCAGACGGAGACGACAGGGGCGTACGCGGCGCCCATCTTGGCGAGGGAGGTGAGAATACTGCGTCCCTGCAGACTCGCACCGATGACCGCAACATTGACGGGCGGACCGGCAGGCTTATCGTATTTTTTGGCTTGTACTGGCTCTGCGCGGAGTTCACGGGCGCTCATGCCAAGCCCCAGCAGCATCGACGCAGCGGAGGTGTCTCTCAGGAAATCTCTTCTGTTCATATTCAGATCAATTCTTTCTGTCGGAAGCCTGCCCGACGAAGTTGTCAGCAGAGGTTGTCAGCAGAAATGCGTCCAACAGCTTGGTGCATGGAATAGGTTTTCAACTTGTACCGCATCTGAGATCGGGAGGTCACAAGCAAAGGTGATTGTCTATTTTACCACCTTTTTGCGCCCGTTGCCATTGAACATCGCTCTGTAAAAGCGCGTTTACGCACTTACGGCAGTGCCTGAACGACGCCGCTCAGAATACCGCCGATATGTCCGGTCAGAGCGATGAGGCCCAGAGAGAGCAGGCTCAGCACAAAGTACAGTCGGGACAGCGGCATGGCCGGATGTTTGGCCAGGCGGCTCCGAATGCCCCACAGTAAGAAGAGCAGCCCCGTGGTGACGATTGCCAGAATGAGATGGAGCCGCAGATTGCCCCGGAGCTCGGCCCCTCCATACTGCCACTGCCAGGCGATCAGCCCGGTAACGATCGCGAACAGCCCGCCGAACGCCCCCGCGATCAGGTTGTAGGTCGCGGCCGTGCGAAGCGCCGGGTTCTTCTTCCAGGCCCCCAGCACATCGAAAAGGAGGCTGATGATGAACAGGGCGATCGGGAAATGCACGATCACGGGATGCTGCGCATTTTTGGCCAGCACCGCCGTTTTGATGTCGAAGGGGCTGATCTCCCCTTCCGTCGGCACTGTATTAACCGCCAGATCCGGTTTTTTATTGGGATGGCTCGTCGCATCGCCGGGCAGCGTGTCTGCCTTGAACTCGTCGATGTTGGCGAAGCCATCGCCATCGGAGTCCCTGGCATCGAGGGAGTGCAGCCCAGCAGAAGTCAGTGTCTGAGTCGCCGTGGCTTTCAGAAACGACTTGACATCCTTCCCATATGGGTTGACGGCTCCCCCACCAGCGGAATCGGTATGGCATACCCCACAGCGTTTCGCATCGATGGTTCCCCCCGTCTTCACGGCATAAGTCGCCTTGACCACGGTGAGAAACTGGGGAAACGCCTGCGCCGGGCTCGGAAATATTCCCGCCAGGGCCACACAGCCAAGGAGTGAGACCCAGAGAGAGATACGAGAGAAATAAGCGCTGATCGAGTTCTGCAATAGTTTGACTTTCATACGGCACCGGATCCGCCCGGACGCACACCTGGCACGGGCCTGCCGCCACTTCTCGGAATTAGACACATAGACCCGCAAAAGGTTGCGCTTATTCCCATGCTGAAACCGATGAGTTTTCCATTCTAAAAGCTGGTTTTGCATCGCGCCCAATCCGCTGCGGCCCGTCTCCAGGACAAGAAATAAGCCTGCGTGGCTGTTGGCACAGTCGGCGCAGGCCTATCTCTCGTGTCAGGGCGGCCGCTTGGCACGGCATTCAGGCTGCAGAGCGATCGAAAGGCTGCAGGCCCCTATTTCACTCGCCGCCCACCACGGAAGGCTCCGCTGTAGTAGCCGGAGTCGAGCCGGTCGACCCGGACACCCCCGGAACGCCGGCTTGAGGCGTGGACGAACTTGCCGTTCCCGGCGTAGATGCCGACATGCGAGATCCCGCTGGTCACGGTGTGGAAAAAGACGAGGTCACCGGGCTTGAGGTCGCCACGGGAGACGCTCCGGCCTTGATGGAACTGCTCTTTCGCGGAGTGCGGCAGCGAGACTCCTTTGCGGCTGTATACGAACCGGGTAAATCCCGAACAGTCGAACGATCCGCCGCCGGTCGAGCCGTAGCGATAGGGAGTGCCGCGATAGGCGATGGCGGTGCCGACCACGCTGCTGTCCCCGTCCCTATTATGTTCTCGTGAAACCACATGCGCGGCATGGTGTTGCTGTGCAGAGTGCGCGTGATGGTCCGCGTGGGCCAGCTGCACCCGGTACTTTTTGCCGGAGTGCTTCGCCAGGGCCGCGAGATGCCTTGCATGTGCCCGGTGCTTCGCGGCCGCGACAGCCTGCGCCTTCGCCGCCTGCTTATGATGCGCAGCGAGTTTC
>JAYTGR010000319.1:0-2025 GCA_043733205.1 Chthonomonadaceae bacterium | reverse complement strand
CGCGCCAGGCCGACGTGATGATCGTCGCCGGACGCGTCTCCACCAAAATGGGGCCGATCCTGCGCCAGATCTACGATCAGATGCCGAACCCGAAATGGGTCATCAGCATGGGCGCCTGCGCCTCGTCGGGCGGCGTCTACAACAACTACGCCATCATCCAGGGCGTGGACCAGATCATTCCGGTCGATGTCTATGTGCCCGGCTGCCCGCCCAGCCCCGACGCCCTGATCTACGGCATCATCAAGCTGCAGGAGAAGATTAAAGCCGGGAACTCCGGCATGCTGATCGATCTGCAGCCGATCAAACTGCGCGGCGACGAGAAGAGAGGCTGACCGTCATGGGCTTCCTGAACAACCTGAACGCGAGAATCCATCAGACGAAACTGGCCGTGACCGAACCTATCGCGGGCGCGAAGGCGCTGGCGACCGGCTTCAGCATCACCATGCGCCACTACATGGAGCAGCAGCTCAAGATCAAGCCGACGGAGACGATCCAGTATCCGGAAGAGAGAAGGGAACAGTATCCGCGCTCCCGCTGGCGGCATGTCCTGACACGCTACGACAACGGCCTGGAGAAATGCATCGGATGCAGCCTCTGCGCCGGGGCCTGCCCTGCCCGCTGCATCTATGTCCAGGCGGACGAGAATACGGACGCGGAACGCTACTCGCCCGGCGAGCGCTACGCCGTGAAGTACGAGATCAATATGATCCGCTGTATCTTCTGCGGCTACTGCCAGGACGCCTGCCCGACCGGAGCTATCGTACTGCGCAAAGACTTCGAACTGGCGGACTACACTCGGGAAGATTTCCTCTATACCAAAGAGATGCTGCTCGAACCCGCTCCCATGACCGACCTGATCCCCCTGACGGCCATCGGAACGATAGACCGCACCGCAGAACCGGTCAAATAGCGCGAAACTCCGTTTTTACTGCGAGCGCAAAAGCGGCAAGCCTGTCCTGTCTTTCCTTCAGAAACACTAGACAGGCTTGCACTTTTTTTGTCCTGTTCGCTTGCAATGCCTGCCGGGACAGCGTATAATACAGCAGGTTCCCGCTGCGTGCCGTCCGGTCGGGCGGACTGCTTCGAATGGAAGGCTGCACCCCGCCCGATGTCAATTCCCACCAAAGCCAAGAAGACCGCGCGCAGCTCCAAAAAACGCGCTCCGAAACGTCCGGAAACCGCCTCGTTAGAGGATTTTTTCGGGCCGGAGGGGCCGCTGGCAGACGTGCTGCCGGGCTATGAGAAGCGCGACGAACAGGTGCAGGTCGCGCAGGCGATCGAAGCGGCGATGCAGGCGGGCAAGCCCTGTCTGGCAGAGGCCGGGACCGGAGTCGGCAAAACGCTGGCCTACCTGATCCCGGCGGTGCGGGCCGCCCTCGACGGCAAGCGCACCATTATCAGCACTCATACCATCAGTCTGCAGAGCCAGCTGATCGAAAAGGATATCCCTCTCGTCCTCAGCCTTTTCCCGGAGGCAGAAGCGCGTGTCCACGTCGCGCTGCTCAAAGGCCGGAGCAACTTCCTGTGTCAGCAGAGCCTCGACAACGCGCGCGGCGATCTGTTCCTCATGGCCGATCCCTATTTCCGCAGGCTGCAAAAATGGGCGCACGATCCCCAGTGTACCGGGGATGTGGCCGACCTGCCGTTCACTTTCGCCAGCTGGAGCGAGGTCACCTCGACGCCGGAGACATGCCGGGGGCAGGAGTGTGTCCACTACAACAGCTGCCACTACTACCGTCGGCGCTGGGAGGCGGCGGAGAGCAACCTGATCGTCGTCAATCACGCGCTTTTCTTTTCGGATCTCGCACTGCGCCTCTCCGATCCGCAGTCCGGTATTCTGCCGGAATACGATCATGTCGTCTTCGACGAAGCCCATCATCTGGAAGACGTCGCGACCAAGACCTTCGGCGTCGAATTCGGCTCCCGGCGGCTCGTCAACCTGATGGAGCGCATCAAGCACGTGCGCGGATTCGACATCGACAAGACCCGGCTGCAGACCGTCGAGGAGATGAACGCCACCCTCTT
>JAYTGR010000318.1:0-2026 GCA_043733205.1 Chthonomonadaceae bacterium | reverse complement strand
GGCATTGGCGCTGGAGGCGCTTGTCACGACGATGCCGCGCTCCCAGGCTTCCGGGCCGATCAGGCCGGATGTCGCGCCCGCGCCGTAGAAAAACGCTTTCAGGCGGGGCGCGGCCTGCAGCAGATCCGCATTCAGGACCGGAGTGCCCCAGCCGGAAAGGAACGATTCCGCCTCCGCGAGCAGCCTGGGATTTCGCGCGATCGACTCCCGCGTCTGCGGAGGCGCATAGATTTCGGCCCATTCCGCGATCTCACGCTGCTCGTCTGGACCGTAAATGAGCGGCAGCGCTCCTTCCGCCAGCACGTAGAGCGCTCTGATTTTCGGCATACGCATTCCGGCCCTTTCTATTTCCTTTCGTCAGCGTGGAGAGGAGACGGAGCGCCTCACGATCGTTCCACGCCGCCAGAGCCGTCGGCGCATCCGGCCGCGTGAAAAATTCAGCGGCCTGCTCCGGTCGGATCTCCCAGTGCGCTGTCTGTTCCTGCGGCAGAAGAGTCATATCGAGAGCGAAGCCCAGGCGCCGGGCCTCCTGCAGGGCGCGCCGATGCCCTCGCCAGCGTCGATTGTGCGGTGGGTCGGTCATACCGGCCTGGGCATAGGCGATGCGGCGATGGCCGAGCTCGATCAGATGCATGGTCGTCAGATAGCCCCCGTACTCATGATCGTTGTAGATGCAGGGCACTTCCGGAGCGACGTCCGCAGGCGGGGTGCCGACCAGAACCACGCGGATGCCATGCAGCTGCAGCTGCAGAGCCAGGGGCGCGAGCGGATAACCGAACAGCAAAAAACCAAGCGGCCGCAGCGTGTCCGCGAGGAACAGGGAACGGGCATCCAGGGCATCGACGGGCTGACAGATCAGGTTCAGATCCGCCTCCTCCGCGTAACGAAACAGCAGATCGACAAAGCGGTCGAAAAAAGAGTGATCCGGTCGTGCCACCACGACCAGGGTTCTGCCAGCTTTGTCAAAGCTCTGCCCTTCGGTCTGCGCCACGAAGGTGCCGACGCCGTTCTTGCGCACAATTCTGCCCTGATCCTGCAGAGCCGTCAAGACCGCCTGCATGGTGCGCTCGGAGGCGTTGAACTGTCGCATCAACGCCGTATGCGTGGGAATACGATCTCCCGGCTGCAGAGAGGCGCAGTACTCTTCCAGCGCGCGAACGATCTGCTGCTTCTCTGCGCGTCGTTCCCCGCGCCCCGCTGCTGTCATCCCCATAAGAGGCCCGCCCATCCCTAATTTCGATTCAACCGTGTACAGAGCCTTTCATCAGGCTCCACTGCGAAGCTGTTCAGCAAGAATTTACCTTTGACAAAGGTTAGGGCAGTATGACACAATTTTCTTCAAACTGCCAATGCGCGGAAGATGTTGGGCAGCATCTTCCGCGCATTGCCCGACAGACTGCTATAGATGCGTTTGCCCTGACGCAGCCCATGTACGCAGCCAAAGAAAGCTGCCCGATTTATCTGTCCTTTCATGCCCCGCTGTGCCAACAAAACCGACTGTCGCGCGTAGAAAGGGTATCAATCAACGTTATCCGGCAATGTTATTTCCGAGCGCGATAGAGAGACTAAAGACGTGGCGAAACGAGTTGTTTTAATTGTGGACGATGAGCCACTAATCGTACGACTGATACAGGTTAATCTGGAGCGGGCGGGGTACGGGGTTCAGATGGCTTCCAACGGTATGGAAGCCATGCAGTTGCTGCACACTGCCGACATGCTGCCCAGCCTGATACTGCTGGACGGCATCATGCCCTATATGGACGGGTTCGAAGCGCTGAGTCAGATGAAAGCGGATCCCAGACTGCAGGCCATTCCTGTAGTGATGACGTCGGCGCGTTCACGCGATGCCGATCTTCTGGAAGGCGAGAAGCGCGGCGCGATTCGTTACCTCTCCAAGCCGATCAATCCCACCGCACTGCTGGCCATCGTCCAGGAGTATGTCGGCGCTTCCACTCCAGAATAACCTCTGTCCGTCAAAGCGTGCAGCGCCATCCGCGCGCGGTTTCCAGCCGGAAAAAGCGGTGCC
>JAYTGR010000317.1:0-5864 GCA_043733205.1 Chthonomonadaceae bacterium | reverse complement strand
GATGGCCTGAAATCAGACGCCAGATGAGCCCTGTTCGGTGGTTTTCGACCGCGAGCAGCATCATGCCCAGGTCGATGCCGATGACGTCGGTATCGGCCCAGCTCCGGGCGGGATTGATGGCGTTTGCGAAGCCATATCTGCCCCAGGCATTCGCCCCGTAATGGGTGAACATATCCTGCAGGGTGCGTTCTGCTGTCTCCGGCATAAAGGTGACGGCGGCCAGAGCTGCGGTCGGTGCGATAGTGCCGTCGTTCGCGCCGTCGGCCGGACTTTGCGCCCTATAGCGGATGGAGGCGCCCGGCCTTTTGGGCGGCTGACCGCAGGCGCTGATACCCCAGAGCGGCTCCTGATGGCGTGGGTAGCGCTGCGGATTGCGCGCGCAGTAGGTGTAGTGGGCCTGATGCGCATTGGCCCAGAGCTGCCACCAGGCGCGGCCGGTACGGTCCCGAAGTCCCGCCAGAGGATAATAGGCCGGGGTCATTTGTGCCCAGAAGAGAGGACCGGGGCGGCCGGGAATACACACGCCTTCGTGCAGCATTTCGCCCATTCCCCACCTGTCCCAGGCGCTGCCAGGGAGCGAATATTTCGGTGCGCCGAGGGCCAGCAGATAGAGCAGAGAGGATTCGTCGTACTGCTGCCAGCGGGCGTTCAAAAAGCCGCTCGGTTTCCAGCCCATTCTCAGCGGGACATCGGCGGGGTCGTCGCCACGCCGCGCCTGCATCCACTGCCAGTCGATTCTGGCAAACAGCGCCTCGGCCCGCTGTGCGGTTTCGCCGCCGAAATACTGTCCTGCAGTCAGCGCGCCCAGCACGAGAAGTGCCGTATCGATGGAAGAGACTTCGGACTTCCAGACCCGCTGTCCCGTGTGGAGATCGACGAAATGATAGAAGAAGCCGTGCTGATGCGGCATTTGCGCTTCGAGAAAGTGCAGGGTGGTACGCGCTCTCGCGGAGGCGGCGCTTCGGTCGATCCAGCCTCGTTCGACTCCGATGGCAAGCGCGGCGAGCATATATCCCGTGGCCGCGATAGAAGCGATACTATACGGATCTGGGCCGCCGTCGAGCAGGCTGCGTGCGCGGTCTTTGGTCAGCCCTGTGGCCGGCGAAGTCTCGTTCCAGAAGAAGGCGAAGGCTTTGTGCGCGGTCGTTTCCCAAAGCTGCTGCGCGGAGGGATCCTGCGGTGTCGGCACGTTGAGAGGGGGATATTTGGTCTCCCGAGGAAGAACAAAGTCGAGATCGGCGGCTTGAACGGCTGTCGCAGCCGCCACAGACGCGACACAGGATCCGACAGCAGTACGGCGGCTAAGTTTTGGCATAATCTGCATGAGGAGTATTGTACCCCCGATCACGTGGAAGCAAGGGGTTATCACCCCTCGCTGCGCGCTAAGAGCCTATCCCAATAGGCACCCTGCCGAGATGGAAAGCTCTCCTATCGGGATAGGCTCTAAAGATGAAGCCCTGCGGGCACTCCCAATACTTCGCTTCCGCGCAAAGGATTTCGGCGGATCGTCCTTCGGACGAAGCGACATGGGAACCAGGGCGGACCTGTTTTCGGGAAGCCAACGCCTTTTTTCCCGCGAAGGCGGTCACTCGGGCGTGCAGCGACCCAGCGAAGGAATTCATTCCCTCGACATAGGCAGGAGACGGCCTATCGTGTCGCGAAATGAAGAGGGAAGGTGCGCCCCGGCGGCGCACTTCCATTCGACCCGACAAGGAAACCGACCGATGCCCACCTCTGACGAGATCCTGGAGCAGCTGACCGCGCTCTCCCACTACCTGGGCGATCCTGCCCACGACCTTGCTATTCTCGGCGAGGGCAACTCCTCCGCCCGCCTCGACGAAGAGACGTTCTATGTCAAAGCCAGCGGACATCAACTGGGAACCATCACCCCCGACGGCTTCTGCGCCGTCCACTTCTCCCGTGTTCTGCCCGCCTTCGATGGCCCTGAACTCTCCGATACGGCGGTGAAGGAGACCCTGCTCAACTGCAAAGCCGACGGCGACATCGCCGTTATGCCCTCCGTCGAGACTTTCCTGCACGCCTATCTGCTCACGCTTCCGAATGTCCATTTCGTCGGACATACGCACCCCACCGCCGTGAACTCCATTCTCTGCTCCGTCAATGCCCGCGAAGCCCTTGCCGGGCGTCTCTTCCCCGATGAGGTCGTCTGCTGCGGCGTCGCGCCCTGCTTCGTCGAATATACCGATCCCGGTATTCCGCTGGCCCGTCTGCTGAAGCAGCGTGTCGAAGAGTTCGCTGAAACGTATAATGAGTATCCGAAGGTGATTTTGATGCAGAATCACGGCTTTATCGCCCTGGGCAAAACCCCGAAAGATATACGGACCGTGACGTCGATGTACGTCAAGACCGCCCGTGTTCTGATCGGAACCTACGCCTTCGGCGGCCCGAACTTCATGACGCAAGAGGCCGTCAACCGTATTCACACCCGCCCCGACGAGCACTACCGCCAGCGTCAGATCGGGCAGTAGAGGAGACCGTACCACCATGAACGATGTCACACTGGACGAATACAAGGCGGCAAAGATGCCCCTGCCGAAGACGATGCTGCGCTGGCACCTCTACGGGGCAGGACTTGAGAATATGGGCCGCGACGAGAAGCCGGAAGAGGTCGTCGTGCCCTCCTTTGGGGAGGACGAACTGCTGGTGCGGCAGGACGCCTGCGGTCTCTGTTTCTCCGACACGAAGGTGATCGGCCTGGGACCGAACCATCCCCGTATGACCGGGCGCGATCTGGCCAAAAACCCCGTGACTCTGGGCCACGAGGTCTCCTGCACCATTGTCGGAATCGGAGAGATGCTGGTTGGGCGATTCGAGATCGGCCAGCGCTTCGTCGTGCAGGCCGATGTCTTCTACCAGGGCAAGAGCATGGCCTACGGCTATGCGATTTCGGGCGGTCTGGCAGAATACAGCGTGATCCCCAAACAGATCATCGACGGCGACGAAGGCTGCTATCTGCTGCCTCTGCGCCCGGATACCGGCTACGTCGAATCCGCGCTGACCGAGCCCTGGGCCTGCGTCGTCTCCGCCTACGCGCAGTCGCATCGGGACGGTCTCCTGGACGGCGGCGACCTGCTCGTGGTCGCCGCTGACGACGCCGCAGCAATAGGGTACGACTGGACCGCCCTGTTCCGGGACAACCAGCCGTTCAATGTGACACTCGTCAACGTGAAAGGCACGACAAAGGCAGACCTGATCGCCGCGCTGGGCACGACGGAAGACGTGACCGACATCGCCGATCTGTCGGTGCCGGAGGATCACCAGGACTGGGACGATCTGGTCTGCAACGCCTCGGGGCAGTTTTACAACGATATCCTGCTGCTGGGCGAGGTAGACCCGGAGATTATCGAGCAGGCGTCCACGCTGCTGGCGGATCACGGCATCATGAACTTCGTTCGCGCGACACCCATTCCGCGCAAGCTCACTCTCGACATCGGACGCATCCACTACAACTGGCACTACTACCTGGGCACGATGACGACTGATCCGGCGAAAGCCTATCCCGAATCCCGCCACGCCGATCTTCAGGCCGGAGGCAGAACCTGGATCATCGGCGCAGGCGGTCCCATGGGCCAGATGCACGTGCAGCGCGCCGTACAGCACAAGAATCCGCCGCGCCTGCTGGTCGCGACCGATGTCGATGTCGTGCGCCTGCAGAGCGTCAAGGACCGCTTCGGCAAAACGGCGGAGGAGCGCGGCATTCAGCTTGTCACCCTGAACCCCAAAGAGATGGGACCCGAGGCGTTCAACGCAGAGCTGACTCGCCTGAGCGCAGGCGCGGGCTTTACCGACATCCTCTCGATGGTTCCGGTGGCCGCGCTCATCGAGCATGCGGCGGACTATCTGGCAGACGGAGCCTGGTTCAATATCTTCGCGGGCGTGGCGCGCGGCACCATGGCGAACCTGGATGTGAATGCGATCATTCAGCGCCGGGTGCGCTACCTGGGCAGCAGCGGCTCCTCACTCTCGGATATGCGCGAGACCCTGGCCCGCGTAGAGAGCGACGAACTCTCGACCAACGCCTCGCTCGCCGCCATCGGCGGTATGGAGGCGGCCAAGGTCGGCCTGCAGGCAGTCAAAGAGGGCTGGTTCCCCGGCAAGACCCTGATCTTCCCGCTGATCCACGATCTGCCCCTGACCCCGCTGGCGGAGCTGCAGGAGAAACTGCCGACCGTCTACGCCAAACTCAAAGACGGCCAGTTCTGGACGCAGGAAGCCGAAGAGGAGCTCCTGCGCCTGAAACTGGGCTAAAGAGAGCAGACAGAGGGCCGAGAACGATTCCCAGTCGAGCAGGGGAGGCAGAGATGTTTGGATGGAGAACCAAACCCACCGCACTGGAGAGCCTGTTCGAGGCCCTCGACAGCAGAGATTCCGAACAGCGCTATCAGGCTCTGCTGGAGGCGCAGGAGCTGACATCGGAGCAGCTGGCGGAACTGGTTCGGATTGCAAAACGCAGCGAAAACGTTCCTTAAGACGATATCAGACCGCATCGCTGGTGGGGCTCACTACGCGCGGGAAGAAGTAAAGTGGGTTGTAAAGGACCGGGCAAACTGAGATGAGAACCGATTTTTCAAAGATATTGGAGTCGCCCGCCGATACTTTCGCGGAGGGACTGCGTTTTTTTCAAGGAGAGGGAATGGTCAACGAGGCGCTGCGTCGTCTGGTTTCCGATCTGGAGGCGCATCGGATCGAATACAGCGTTATTGGGGCGGTTGCGCTCAACCAGCATGGCTATCAGCGGTTTACAACGGACATAGATCTGTTGATGTCTCCGGAAGGCCTGGAAAGGTTTCGGAACGAACTGGTCGGGCGAGGTTATCGCCCTGCTTTCAACGGCGCGACAAAGAAGTTTCGTGAAACCATACAGAACGTTCCTATCGAAATCATCACGAGCGGGGAGTATCCGGGGGATGGCAGGCCAAAATCCGTCCGGTTTCACGATCCCAGCGTACGATTCGTCGTGATCGATGGCATCAAGACCGTGGATCTGGCCCGACTGGTGGAACTGAAACTGGCATCGGGCATGACAGGGCTGGCACGATTGAAAGACCTGGCCGATGTGCAGGAACTGATTCGCGTTCGACAACTGGATGCTGCCTTCGCCAGCCAGCTGGACCCCTTTGTTACGGATAAATATCGCGAACTCCACGCGGAAGTCGCGGCCGCAAGGGAACAAGAGGAGCGGGAATAGCCCTCTGTTTTAGGGGTACAACCCAAGGAGACAAGATGACACGTTTGCAGGATCGAGTGGCGATTGTGACAGGTGCGGCGCAGGGACTGGGCGAGGCGATCGCGCGGAGGCTGGCGGCGGAGGGCTGCAAGGGAGTGGCCATCGTCGATATCAATGCCGAGAAGGCGCAGGCGACGGCGGAAGCGCTGACGCATGAGACCGGGGTCGCGATGATCGGCGTGCAGGCCAATGTCGCGAGCGAAGCCGACTGCGCCGCGATGGTCGAGCGCACCGTGGCGAAGTTCGGCGCACTGGATATTCTGGTCGCCAATGCGGGCATTCTCAAGGCGCACGACATCACCGAGTTTCCGGCCAACGAGTGGCGCGCCGTCATCGAGGTCAATCTGATCGGCTACTTCCTGTGCGCGCAGGCGGCGGCGAAAGTCATGGTGGAGCAGAAGCGCGGCAGTATTGTGCAGATCAACTCGAAATCCGGCAAAAAGGGCAGCTTCCGCAACAGCGCCTATGCCGCCAGCAAGTTCGGCGGGATCGGCCTGACGCAGAGCATCGCCCTCGATCTCGCCCCCCACGGCGTGCGCGTCAATGCCGTCTGCCCCGGTAATCTGCTCGACGGCACGCTCTGGCAGCAGAGCCTCTACGAGCAGTATGCCCGCAC
>JAYTGR010000316.1:0-5868 GCA_043733205.1 Chthonomonadaceae bacterium | reverse complement strand
CTCTGCTGATTCTTGCTCTCACCGCCCTGCTGACCGGCAGGAGCCCGCTGGCACAGGGCGGCAGTGTGCCTCGCCTCTATATTGCCGATGGAGCCTGGGACTCGGAAGAGTACCACCTCGTGCGCATGGACGACCTGACGGGCAAAGGCTGGACTGCCTTCGGCAGCAAAGGCTCGGATGACACTGAGGATTTCGGCAGTGTCTCGGATGTCGCGGTGGACAGCAAGGGGCGTATCTACGGGGTCGATCAGGAGAGAAACCGCGTTGTGCGCATCGATGACATGAGCGGGAAAGGCCTGCTCGCTTTCGGCAGGCCCGGCAAAGGCCGCGGGCAGTTCAACTATCCGTGCGGAATCTGCATCGATACAAAGGATCGGATCTATATTACCGATACCAGTGCGGAGATGGGGCCGAAAGCCAATCGTGTGATCCGCATGGACGATATGACCGGCAAAAACTGGCAGGTTTTCGATCTGCTGGAGGAGCCGACCGGCGTCGCGGCAGACAAGCCAGGCCGTATCTACATCGTCAATCACGCCGGAGACTCGATCACTCGCATCGACAGCATGGACGGCAAAGGTTTTAAAGAGTTCGGAAAGCAGGGCAGCGGCAAAGGAGAGTTCTTTCAGCCCTGGCGTATCGCGCTCGACACGCAGGGCCGTATCTACATCTCCGACTCCGGCAACCACCGCCTCGTCCGTATCGACGACATGACAGGCAGGAACTGGACAGCGTTCGGCACGGAGGGCAAAGGCAAAAATCAATTTTCAAGTCCCGGTGACATCGCTTTCGATCGTCAGGGCCGCATCTATCTCTGCGATAGGGGGAACGCCCGCATTGTCCGCATCGACGATATGACAGGCAAAAACTGGACGGCCTTCACGCCCCCCCAAAAGAGCGCACACCGATTCTTCGACCTCTCTGGCCTCTGCATCCACTGACAGCCGCCCTGTCGCGCGAAATCTTACTCCGTGCGACAGGGAACCCGGCCGTTTTGCGATACAAGTCAGCTTCGAGGCGGAGCCACATGCGCCGGGCCATGCAGTGGAGCGGCTTGCGGCGGAACCACTCTCGGAGCGAATTGCCGCGGAGCCACCTGCGCCGGGGCGACTGACGGCATGATGAGGGTGGGAATGCCTGCTTTCCCCTGCGGAACGTCGAAGATCCCGGCCGGAGGCTGTTCGTTATAGCGGAACCGATCGGCGATCGTGTGCAGGTCGGCCTGACCCGGAGTCGGACTGGACATCGTGCTCTCGGTGCGAATCACCAGATGCGTACTGGGATCGACCCACAGAGACAGCGCGAACCTCCAAGTTCCATTCTTCGCCTCGGTGTAGAACCGTACCGCCGGCTTGCCGTTCAGAACGGTCTCTTCATGCTTGAAGCCGCCGTCGTCCTTAGCAGGAAGCCCACCCGGGCGGACATCCTGTTTTGCAGGCGCAGCCATGTTCTTTTGTGGGGAGAGAACCTGAGAGAGAATAAAGGCGCGCAGCCCCTTTTCCTGATCCTCGACACTGCCTGAGAGGAACGGCATCGGTATGTCCGATATCACCTGCCCCTCCATGATGGTCTTCATCCCTCCACCCGCCATCACCGTTCGCGAAGAGCCATCGGGCGTGATGAGAATGGCATAGCCGGGCTTGTCGAGGCGCGCCCAGGTCTCCAGCCTGGACACCGCCTTCTGACTTTCGAGACTGGCACCCGGCTGGGCGAAGCCGTTGCCCTGCACTGCCCAATGGATCGTCTTCATCTGCTGCATCGCCTGGGTCACGGCCGCAAAGGCGAACGTTTTGTGCGTGGGCATCAGCGACACCGCGAGCAGGCCCAGGGCGATGCCCGCCAGCGACAGCGCAGCGACGGGTCGCCACGACCGCATGAGCAGACGGAGGGCGGAAGCCGACCCTGAGAGACGGCCAGCGTTCGGCCGCATCGGCAGCGCATTCGAATTCAAGTTCTGCATGTTCGATAGTTCCTTTGGCGAGTGGGGAAGAACGGCTTCCCCGACCGGTGACGTGGTCAGCGCCTGAACGATCCGAGCCTGAAGGTCGGAGGGTGCGGAGACGGCGCGCCATTGACGGGCCTCCGCGCCGATCTGCCGAATGCGAGCCAGCTCTTCGGCGCAGGCGGTGCAGTGGCGCAGGTGCCTCCGGATTCTTCCGGTCTGGAAGCGGCTCGACTCGCCGTCCGCCAGGGCGTTCAGCTGCGGGATAATACGGTTACACTGCATCTTTCACCAGCCCTTTCGCAGCCTTCTCCGAACCCCGTGTTTGTACCGGCGGGTCGCCCAGCGCGACTCGCAGACGCTGGACCGCCTCATGAACCCGATACTGGAGGGTTCCCTGCGGTGTCCCCAGCACCTCCGCCGCCTCCCGATAGGTCAGTCCCTCCGCTTTTACCAGCAGAAAAGCGTCGCGCAGATCGGAGGGGAGAGCAGCGAGCGCCTGTTCCAATCCCAGACGCTGCAGACTCTCGTGGGCGAGGTCGGGCTGTACCGGCATCCGCTCCACCTCCTCCTCCAGCGAGAGGGCGGGCATTCGCCCACGCGGATACAGCTGCCGCCAGCGGTAGAATGCGATCCGGTAGAGCCAGGTGGACAAAGAGGAGCGTCCCTCAAAGCCCTCCAGCCCCTGCAAAGCCGCGACGAAGACGTCCTGTGCCAGATCTTCCGCCTCAGCCGCTCGACCGCACAGCCGATAGCAGAATCGGTAGATCCGGTCGCCGTACTCCGCATAGACAGCTTCGATGCTCGGTGGCTTTCCGTGTCTGAACAGCAAAGTGATCCTTCTCTCATCGAGGGCAGACTGACATCCCTCACTAAGATAGTGTGCATGGGAATGGCTTTTGTTGGCGGCCGAACGGTTCTTTTTGAAAAGGATCGGATGCAGCCGCTTTGGCAGGGGATGTTGAAAGCAGAGAGGACTCTTACGTGCGCACCGAATTCGTGTATATTGGTATTGCCTGGAACGAAGAAAGACCGCAGGACGTTCGAGCGTCCTGCGGTCCACAACCGAACCGGGTTAGAAAGGAGAACGGATATGATAATAACGTATCACATCCTGGGCCTCGCGTGTTACACGCTCGGATCCGTTTACTACAGCGTTCAGCTCTGGCTGATCTGCTGCAAACAACGGAACAAGTCCAAAGACTTGTAGTCCGATAGGCCGGTCGCCTCGTTTGGAGCTAGGAACTCTGGGCGGGGCGGCTTCTCCGATCACCAATTCTATTGTACAATCTATAATGGCAGGATGTCAACCGAAAATGAGTCGGTTTGGTCTATGCACGATCGACATTCTAGTTAAGGCCGACAGTCTCTATGATATCGAAACTGTCTGAACCACGATTTTTCGGGTTCAGGCTACTCCACAGGGACGGTGTGGGAGGAGAAGTCGTAGCCGCCGATGGTGGGGTCGTTGGTGAGCAGGACGAAATCGGCGCGGGCGTCGAGGCCGGGCGGGGGGCGCAGGGTCAGGGTGTGTTTGCCTTTCGTCAGGGTGACGAGGCCCGCGAGGAGAGTCTGGCCGGCTTTGGCGTTGACGGGCGGGACGAGCTGGTCGTCGATCAGAACATCGACGGGCGTGAGTTTGCCGGAGCGCAGCGCGCGGACGAAAAGCGTGTACTGGCCGGCGACATCGATGGAGATGCGGGTCGTGATGGACCTGCCTTTCGGTATGATGATACAGGTCGGACCAGCGCCGGGACTGCACGTCGGATCGGCAGTCGGTTTGAGATCGCCGGGCTCCTTGAACTCTTCGCACTCGTAGAGGAGTTCCTGCGGGGGGGCGGTGAAGTAGACGGCCCCGATGCTGTGCGGATCGAGGGTCAGCGTCCAGGTGCTGTCGGCGGGAGTGGTGACGTCGCCTTTCCAGGCTGCGAACGCGGCAGGTGAGATCTTCACCGTCTTGACGACCTTCTCGCTGCGGGAGTTATAGTAGAGGATCTTATCCTTGAACAACGTGGCGTAGATGCCGTCGTCTGTATCGTCGACGGAGAGCGCGTCACGATGGGTCGGGTCGATGGAGCTGAGATGGTAGACAACCCGCCGAATCACCTCGAAATAACCGTAGAGCAGCTTGCGGGTCGCGGGGAAATAGATCGTGAGGCCTTTGCCCGCCTGGCGCGCCCAACTGGTGTTCAGCAGGCCGATATTGAGTTCGCGCCGCATCGTACCGGGGGGCGGCAGGACTTCTCCCTCCTGTGCGCCGCTCTCCACCATCTGCACAGCCTGGACCAGAACGCCGACCGCCGGATGCGCGTCCGTGCTGCCGGGAATCGGCATGGAGGCGTGCAGCGTCTCCGACTGAAATCGCACCATCGCGAGCGGCTTATTATTCAGAGCGTCCGGCGGAATGAGGAACCGGTAGGTGACGTCTCCCACCGAGTTGATCTCTCCCACCTGCGTATCGTTGATGAAGACGATATGTTTCAGGCCGACCGCCTCCTGCGGCAGTGTGGCGCGCACGACCACCGTGTAGCGGCGATCGGGATTGACAGGCAGATTGAGACCGGCTTTCTCCCGGGTCCAGCGCCGGGTCAGCCCATCCTCTTTCTGGGGAGGATACCAGCCTTCCCCGCCATCCGCCAGATAGTTGGCGTTCTCGGGATCGCCCACCTGGATACGGTACTGCGTGGGCACTGTGCCGACGTAACGCTCGGTGAGTTTGGCAGGGGCAAGCTCCTGAATATAGCCGAGCAGATCGGCCTTGTCGTACCAGGGGGCTGCACCGTCGAAATTGGAGACTTTGCCGAAGTCGTAGCAGAGCAGCGTCCCGCCGTTCAGCACCCACTCCTTGATCTTATCCAGCGTCGCCTGGTCCGCCTGCATCCCCTCCCACAGCACCAGCACCCGATAACTGCTCAGGCAGCCGTCCGTCACCATGCGGTCGTCCACGATGTCGAAATTGGCGAAGTCCCGCACATAAGCCGATGCCTGCGCGAAGAGCGGCGCATACGGCTGATCTGGGTGCAGCTTCTGCGCCTCCGCCGGATAGAACATCGCCACATCCACGATCGGTTTCTCGACCCGCATATATTTGCTGTAGCGATAGAAGACGTCGCGATTGGCGACGGCATTGTTGGCCCAGTCGAAATAGCCCTTCGCGCCCTGAGAGACAGCCTCGAAGATCCGCTCGGTCTCCTGTTCAGGGGTCAGATTGATCTGTCCTTCGGTCCAGAACGGCGCGTTGTAGAAGCGGCTGGCGCTGCCGAGGCGTCCGACCATCGTGGCGGCATTGCCGGCAAAAGGATAGAGCCCGCCGTGCGTGGAGCGCACTTCGGCATGGTACTTCGCGGCGAGTTTCGGGAGCAGGCTGTTGTCGTTGCCACCGCGCGGGTTCTCGTCGGAGAATCCGCAGGGGAGCATCAGCAGGCTGTTGGGAAAGTGGGTGCGGGCGGCATCGAGGTTGAGTTCGACGGCTCTGCCGACACTGGCCTGATACCAGTCGACGAAATCGAGCCATTCGCGCTTGGCTTCGGGGCGGGGTGCGGTGGGGAAAGCGATCTCTTCGGGCGTTTTGAACGCGCGCTTCCAGACGGCGTTGAGTGCCTCCAGAGAGGCGTACTTCTGCAGCATGACAGCGCGAAAATCGGCGCGGGCTTTGGGATCGCTGCACCACCAGCCGAGGTGATCGTGGTCGCTGCCGAATCGGCGCCTCCAGTCCTCGAGCTGCGCGGGAATCGCGGGGGAGACCCGCCCGCCGTTGAGCAGTCCGGCCTCGCCGAAATCGCCATGAATCCCGACATAGAGGGCGGAGAGACCGCGTTTCTCGGCTTTCGGATCGGTTCGTGGCGTGAACTCGTGGGCCAGCGCATCGTAACCCCGCGTGATAAATTTGGGCCACGTTGGGTCCCAGGGCGAGAAGGCGGCGACGG
>JAYTGR010000315.1:0-5869 GCA_043733205.1 Chthonomonadaceae bacterium | reverse complement strand
CGCGTCTGAATCTGCAGGCGGGCAGCTATCTGTTCGCGAAGCCGGACCTGAAACCCGGCGAGTCTGCGGACAGCCTTTTGCTGCGCTATGGGCTCTATGCCTCCAAACTCGGGGCCGGATTCGATTACGACTCGCAGCACGGTTACGGTTTTCGGGCCGATTTATGGGATACAAGCCGTCCGCGCCTTGACGTGAAGGCCCTTTTTAGGGTAAAACAGAACGCTTCGGTTTGGCTGGGCGCAGACAACCTTCTCCGCACCCCCGTTCCGATTATCGGCCTTCAGATAAAACAGTAATCTGCACCTATTTTACCGATACAGGAGATCCTCTCGATGAAAGTGATTTTGACCCGCGATGTGCCGAAGGTCGGCAAGGATGGAGAGATAATTGCCGTGGCGGATGGCTACGCGCGTAACTATCTCTTTCCCCGCCAGCTGGCTGTTGTCGCCAAAGGCTCTGCGCTGAAACAGCACGAAAACCGCATCACGCGGGAAGTGGCCAAGACGGCGGCGCTGCTGACCAACGCCCAGGCCAGCGCCGAGAAACTGCGCGACCACTCTTTCCAGATCATGGCCCGCTCCAACCCGAAGTCCAATCGTCTCTTCGGTGCAATCACCGAGGCAGACGTGGTCGAAGTCATTCAGAAGACGCTCGGAGTGGGCGTGGACAAACGCCGTGTCAGCCTGATCGACCCGATCAAAGTGACCGGCACCTACGAGCTGACCGCCCGTCTGCACCCGGAAGTGACCGTTCCGTTCAAGATCGAAGTTGTCACCCCGGAAATCCTCGAAGGGCGTGAGAAGGCCCGTGTCGCAGCGGAACTCGCTGCCGAGCGCGAAACCGTCCGCCTCGCTGCCGCTGAAGCCGCAGCGCAGGCTGCCGCCGAAGCCCGCGCCGCCGCGCAGGAAGCCCGCGGCGATGAGCCGCCCCGTGAGCGCGAGCGCCGTCCGCGCCGTAACTACTCGCTCCTGGACGAGGCTCCCGACGCCGAAGGCTAGTCTTTCCTCCACGCAGGAAGTATAGACAGGATTTACAAGATTTACAGGAGAGACATGGGTTCGGCGTCTGCGCGGAGCCCTTATCTCGGCCTCTTTGCACTCTTGTAGATCTTGTCTATTCTGTTCTTTCCGCTCTGTCTCAAACCCGCTTTGCGATTCGATACTTCTTCTACTCACCGTTTTATCCTGGCTTTCGGAGGGCGCTATCGTGGCATCGGACTATCCGGGTTCGTTTGATCGTGTCCCCCCGCAGAACCTGGAGGCGGAGCAGGCCGTGCTCGGCTCGATGCTGATCGAGCGGGTGGCCGTCGAGCGCGGATCGGAGATCCTGCGCGCGGAAGATTTCTATCGCGATGCCCACCGCTTCATCTTCGAGGGCATGCTGGCGCTCACCCAGCGCGATGAACCGGTCGACCTGATCACCCTGAGCAACGAACTGAGATCGCGCGGTCATTACGATTCCGTCGGCGGACTGATCTATCTTCAGAACCTGATGGAGGCTCCTTCGACCGCCGCGAACATCGAGTACTATGCGCGTCTGGTCGAAGAGAAAGCGCTTCTGCGCCGCCTGCTCGATGCCGGCACGCAGGTGCAGGGTCTGGCCTACTCCGAGTTCAACAATATCAGCGAAGTGGTGGACAAGGCGGAACAGATCGTGTTCGAGATCGGCCGCCGCCGCGCCGGACAGTTCTTCAAACAGCTTCGGCCCCTGCTCGACAAAGAGCTCGACCGTCTCGACAGCCTGGGCTCCAACGCCGGTGCGCCGACAGGCCGCAAGACCCCCTTCGACGACCTCAACTTCAAGACCGCTGGTTTTCAGCCTTCGGACCTGATCATCGTCGCCGCCCGGCCGAGTATGGGCAAAACGGCTCTGACCGTTCAGCTGGCACAGTATGTGGCCCTGAACGAGAAACTGCCGGTCGCGATTTTCAGTCTCGAAATGTCGGCAGAGCAGCTGGTCACCCGTATGATCTGTTCCGAATCGAAGGTGGACGCGCACAAACTCCGCACCGGTTTCCTGCAGAGCGAGGACTGGCAGCGGGTCGGCGAGGGCATCCAGCGGCTGGCCGAGGCCCCGATCTTTATCGACGATTCGCCGGACATCTCCGCGCTGGAGATTCGCGCCAAATGCCGCCGCCTTAAAGCGGAGCAGAAGGGCCTGGGGATGATCGTCATCGACTATCTGCAGCTGATGCGCTCCCACAAACGCACGGAAAACCGCAACCAGGAGATCTCCGAGATCGCCCGGTCCACCAAGCAGATGGCGCGTGAACTGGAGGTTCCGGTGATCTGCCTGTCGCAGCTGAGCCGCGCAGTCGAATCCCGTCCCGACAAACGCCCGATGCTCTCCGACCTCCGCGAGTCCGGTGCGATCGAGGCCGAGGCGGACATCGTGATGTTTATCTACCGGGAAGCCTACTACAAGATGAAAGAGGCATCGTCGGCACAGGACGACAGGGAGCAGCAGGATCGCGACTGGCAGGAGCGGGACAAAGAGAAACTGGAAGTGGCGGAGCTGATTATCGCGAAGCAGCGTAACGGCCCGACGGGTCCGGTCAAAGTCGGCTTCCTGCCGCACTATGCCCGGTTCGAAAATTTAGCGCCCGGCTACTATCACGATGATGGCCGTGGTGAGTAACAGCAGCAGACGAAAGAGGAGTGAGAAGATGCGTGTTCTGGTCGTAGGAGGCGGAGGGCGCGAACACGCGCTGGTCTGGAAGATCGCCCAGAGTCCCTTGGTGGAGAAGATCTACTGTGCGCCGGGAAACGCGGGCATCGCGCAGCTGGCGGAGTGTGTGCCCATCGAAGCGACGGATATCGCCGGGCTCGCGGACTTCGCCGAGCGCAATGGCATACGCCTGACGGTCGTGGGGCCGGAAGCGCCGCTGATCGCCGGGATCGTGGACCGGTTCGAGGCGCGGGGGCTGCCCATCTTTGGCCCCTCGACCGATCCAGCGCGTCTGGAGGGCAGCAAGACGTTCGCCAAGGAGCTGATGCAGTCGGCAGGCATTCCGACCGCCGCCTTCTGGACCTGTCGTTCGCTGACGGAGGCGCAGGCGATCCTGCGGGCCTACTACACGCACAACAGCCCGGACGTCGGGATCGTTATCAAAGCCGACGGCATCGCGGCGGGCAAAGGTGTCATTGTCGCAGACAGCCAGGCCGAAGCCGAGGCCGGACTGATTCGCATCATGGGCGAACGCGTTTTTGGAGCGGCGGGCGATGTCGTCGTCATTGAAGAGCGGCTGTACGGCGAAGAGGCCTCGATCATGGCGATCACAGACGGCGATACGATCGTTCCGCTGGTGCCGTCGCAGGATCACAAGCGCATCGGAGACGGCGATACCGGCCCCAACACAGGCGGTATGGGCGCCTACGCGCCCGTCCCCATCATTCCCTCCGATACGGCGAGCCTCGCCATGGAGCGTATTCTGCGGCCTGCCATTCGTGCCATCCGCGAGCTGGGCATCCCCTATCGCGGCGTCCTCTATGCGGGCATCATTGTGACCTCCGAAGGCCCGAAGTGTATCGAGTTCAACTGCCGCCTCGGCGATCCAGAAACGCAGGCGGTCCTGCCCCTGCTGTCCAGCGATTTGGTCGCCCTGCTGCTCGGCGTTACCGACTGCACTCTGGACAAGCAGGAGGTCCGCTGGCGCGGCGGCGCCTCTGCAACGGTCGTCGCGGCCTCAGGCGGCTATCCCGACCACTACGAGACCGGCAGGCCCATCACCGGCCTCGACACCTTCCCTAAACAGGATGCCGAACAGGACAGCTGCCTCGTCTTCCATGCTGGCACCCGCCTCTCCGCCGATGGCCAGGTCGTCACCGACGGCGGCCGCGTTCTCTCCGTCACCGGCCTCGCCGAAGATCTCAACACCGCTGTGGCCCGCGCTTACGCAGGCCTCAGCCGCCTCCACTTCGACGGCATCACCTACCGCCGCGACATCGCTGCCCGCGCCCTCCAATCGAACCCTTAACAGGAGCTAAAAACGACGCGCCCAATCGGGCGCGTTGTCATGCTTTAACAGCAGGTGGGTGCAGACGATAAGCACGATGTCCAGACGCTCTGCAAACTCTTTGCGCAGACAGGGCAGTTGATAAATCCGGGTGCAATACTCACCCTCGGTAACCTTCGAGCACAGCCGCTCGTGGGTCACTTTTTATAGTCGAGCCCCGCACCGTATTTAAGACGCGGATGCTCCTGGACTTGCTCGACGCCTTGCCCTGGGCAGCGGCGCGCTTCTCCTCCTTCTCTTTGCGTTTTCGGATCCCCTGTTGGCTTGAGAGCCCTATTCTCATTCATGAATTCGCCGCCCGTTTTGGCGAAGGTCTTGTGCTATAATCAGCTTCCCCTTACGAACAAAAGTTTTTAAGCGGATGCCGACAAGATCGGCCTAGATGGCCTGCGGAATAACGAAGTTCCTGAATACTTCAGCATTCATATGAAACGGAGATTTTCGATGACATGGAAACGTGTGATACTACCGATTGGTCTTGCCCTCGGCCTAGCTGCCCTCGCCTGCCCTGCCTCTGCACAACTGAACTTTCATGTGCAGCTGAATGTCGGTGCTATCTACAAAGATGGGCTTCAATTCTTTACCGACTTCCACCTGAGTGACGGCCATGTCACGAGCCTGGGCAGCCCTGACACCAACAACAGTGTGGTACTCAGCAACTTTACCTTCGGCACAGGCACCGGGGGAGCAGTATCATCAACCACTGGCAATGCTTCCGGCAGCACGTCCTCCTCCGTCTCATTAGCGGACGGAGCTTCCGGTGGTGTAGCAGATCACCAGCAGGGATATACAACCGGAACCACTTTCGGATTCGACGCTGCTGTGACAACTAACGCAGATGCAGGCGGGACACCCGACATCTTTACGTTCTCCCTGCTTGAACCCACCAACCCCATCAAATTCCTGCAGCTGAACATAACTGGCCCCTCCATGACGATCGCCGATGTGCAGAGATTTTCAGACGGAAAAAATGGTGGTCCTGCGCCTGTGGTCACAGCCCTGTCCACCTCTACACCGGAACCGGGCACCCTGGCTCTGGGCATGTGCGTCTCCCTCTGCGCCTCCTTGACGGTACTGCGCCGCCGTCACGCAAAAAAGCGCTGAATTACGCTGTGCCCGACAACAGCAGGCCCTCCTCTTCATCACGAAGAGGAGGGCCTGCTGTTGTCGGTGGGGTTCGTTTTGAGAGAGAGCCCTGGCCTCAGCGTTTTATGAGCTAAGAATCACATTGGGAAGCAGTCAGGTAAGCGATCAAGAGGAAAATCGCCCTTGCACGGTGAAGTCAGAACGGGGATCTAGTCCCTATTCTTTCGATAAGGAGTCGAAATGCGAGAGTACCGGCCCCAGCGCTCTGCAGTTCTGTCTATGGGAGCGCTGGCGCTCCTCTGTCTGGGTCTGGGGGTGTTCGTCCTTCTGGGGCTGCTTACGATGCGGGAGCGGCAGGATCCGAAGGATCTGCAGGCACAGCTGTGGCTCTATGGCCCTGTGCTGCTGCTGCTCGTGGCGGGGGCGGGGGCCTTCGGGCGGCTGATGCTTTCCATCCTCGCCACCTACCGTATCGACCCGCATGGCATTACCCGAATCGTACTGGGACAGCAGAGACTGCTCCTGTGGCGGGATGTCGTCGATTTCCAGTCCGGGCGATTGGGCCAGTTCGGCACGATCTGGACGCTGACGGATAACGGCGGCAGGAAGCTGAAGATCTGCACGGGTCTGATGGAGCGCGGCTACGGACTGGACGGCTTTCTTCACGCCTACAGCGCGCCGGTGAGGGCGCAGAAGCATGCACAGATCCGCCTTGCCCCACAGGTCTATCGCTATGGAAAGGCGCCAGGAACTCTCATGCTGGTGTGC
>JAYTGR010000314.1:0-5869 GCA_043733205.1 Chthonomonadaceae bacterium | reverse complement strand
GCGCATCGCAGTCCTCGCCTCCATAGATCGAAGAGAAGGTGATGGGACCGGCATGCGTCTTCCACTGACCGTCGCTGCCGATCTGTACGCTCGTTCCGTCCGTATACTCCAGGCGCAGCATACAGATCGCTTTGAGCGGGCCGAACGAGCCAGTGAACTTGGTGTAGCGTCCGCCATGCACTCGGTACATTCCATTGCCCAGAAACAGCCCCGTTGCGTTCGCGCCCGTGTGCAGCTGCGCGGTGATATCGTAGGTGTCGTAAAGACAGGTTTTGGCGTAGTTCGTCCAGCCCGGTGTCAGGAGATCCTCCCCCACCTTGCGGCCATTCAAAGACATCTCGTACTGTCCCAGGCCGCAGACGAATGCGACCGCGCGCCGGAGGCCGGGACGGACTACGAACTCTCTGCGCAGCAGAACGGTCTCCTGCTCGGGAGCCGATCCGCCGATCCAGCGGCCCTGCCAGTCGCCCGTATCCAGTAACCCCATCGTCCAGGAGGCCGGTGCGCTCCAGGCGGAAGTGTGACCGACGCGATCCCAGCAGCGGACCTTCCAGAAGACGCGCTGTGTGGAGTGCAGCGTTTTCCCGGCATAAGGTATCTGAAGCGTCTCCTCGGATGCCGTTCGGCCGCTGTCCCACAGATCGCCGCGCCCATGATCCAACAGATCTTTTGAGGAGCCAACAATGACCTGATAGGCGCTCTGCATCTGATTGCGAGCCGTGCTTTCGACCTTCCAGAAGAGGCGCGGATGCGGCGTATCGACGCCCATTGGATCGGCAGCGTATTCGCAGCGCAGATGCGTCGGCAGCAGCGCGCCGCGCGGCTCCCCAGAGGCCAGAGCCGATATGCTCACTGCCATCAACGCCATGATCGTGCCTAATATCCTCGACAGTCGCAATTTGCAGGTTCCTCCTCGGCCAACGCACATAGTGTACGCCTTGCTTTGAAGTATGTCACATTTCCTCCCACCTTTCAATCTCTTAAGCAGGTGCTGCCTCTGCCTCTCCTCCTTGGCATAACAGCGAAAAAAGGTTATACAAGGTATGAATCCTGCATGGTATGAAGGCGATAACGATACTGCTGTAGAACTAAGGAGGCAGAGTATTCCGAGGCCTCTAAGGAGAGAAGCCAGAGCTGGCGCATCTAAGATTAGGCATTCTTTGCCCTGAGTATCAGGGCTTTGCTGCTTTCGGAAAACAATGATATTGTGCCTGCGAAGGCGGGGCCGAGTGTTGTTGGAGAGGAGAACGAACCATGCGTCTTTTCAAAAGCACAAGAACAGTGGAAATTTCGTGGCGTGATTATCGCGCCCTTCGGAAAGGCGGCTGGCTCTCCACCGTATCCGCTGGCCTTTCGATTGTCGTCGGTATCCTCTGTTTCCTTCCAGCTGTGCCTGCGTTTTTGAGTCAGCAGGACTGGCTGAACGACTGGATGTCTGCGGATTCGCTGCGTTGGTTCTGTGCTGTTGTGGGGCTCTGTTCCGCAGGTGCGGGTGTCTCCCGTCTGCGGCTGCGGCTGCTGCTGTTCCGGTCCAGACAGCTGATAGCCCACGACGATCTCTGCGAGAAACTGGCGGTGGATGAAGAGACGCTGGACGCAGCTATGCGCCAACGGTCAATTCAGCCCCATCTAATTTTGAACGGCCGGCGATTCTACAAACGTTCCGATTTCGGCGACATGCCGCTGCTGCTGCGCCCTTCTCAGGCTCCTCCAGTCCTGGGCGGCATGCTGCTCCGCCCGCTTCAAGGGAACGATGAGTCACAGCCTGAGCATCTGCTCCGCCCCGCAGTCGGCGAAACAGTCGATGCAGTCGTCTGCAAAAGCTCCTCGACGCTTTCGCAATAGCGACAGCAGTCCTCCTTAGACTGCGCGCAGACGATCGCGCAGAGGACACGGGATAACGGTCCTAATAGACAGATCAGATAAAGTACACAGCGCCGTCATGTTGGGCGTTGCGTTAATCGTCGCGGGGATAACGGTCCTAATAGACAGATCAGATAAAGTACACAGCGCCTGTTCCGGCTGCGATGGAATGAATTCCTTCGCTAGAGCGCTATGCGCTGAGTGTCCGCCTTCGCGGACACCTGTCTGGCTTGCACGCTCTCTCCGAGGAAATGTACTGACGATACGAGGTTTATCCGATACCTCTATAAGAACTCCACAGCGCAGCCCCAGGCACCTGCCTGGGGCTTCTGATTATGTGGCGGAACTTAATTGCCTGACTGCGCGTCTTAACATTCTCTTAACCTTACCTTAACGCTATCATAACAATTCACTCCTGGAATCCGTGCATCCTGACCGCCTGCTGTGTTCGGGATCGCTCGCAGAGGGTCCGTGTGGCAGCCAGTTCCACATATAGTGTACGCCCTTTGCCGATGCAGCCTCCACCGGAGAAGACAAGGATCTCTGCCTTTCATGAAGGGAAAATACCTCGGGCATCTCTCGCGTCAGGATCCTCTGTACGGTTTTCTGACGCACGATATTCTGCGCCGCCTCGCTGTTTACGCCCCCTGTCCCGAGTTCCGTGTATTTGAACTCGTGGCCAGTAATGCGGTCTTCGCATACGAGGAGAAGCAGACGCAGGCCTGTGTGATCGGAAAGTTTTTTGGGCCGACCTTTGGCTGGGACCGTCATCGGGCGATAGCGAGAGCGGAACGGGAGTACTGGAATCTGGAGACTCTGCGCGGCTACGGTCTGGTCGGCTGCCCGCATCATGTGATCCGTCCTCTGGGCATCAACCGGGATCTCGATGGCCTGCTGGTTCAGGAGCACTATCAGGGCGAGGCGCTCAGCAGCGCCATCGACGGGGCTATCCATAGCGGCAGGAAGGCGCACCTCTTCTGGAGACTGAAGGCGCTGGGCTATTTCTTAGCCACGCAGCACAACCGGACCGCCAACGGCGAAGGCGTCGATTTCGAGCAGGACTGCCGTTACCTCGATCATCTTATTGCGGAACTTCAGGCGCAGAAGCGGATCGAAGCCCGCGACGCCGAGGAGTTCCGCTGGCTGCGGGACCAGTGGCGGGCCCAGCCTTCGATGTGGCAGGATCAGCAGGTCTGGCTGCACGGCGATGCCACTCCGGCGAATTTCCTGTTCGGCGGCGGCCTGGATGTAGCCGCGATCGACCTGGAACGGATGAAGCGCGGCGATCGTGTCTTCGATGTAGGCCGGATCGCAGGCGAGCTCTTCCAGGCTTTCCTGAACGCGACCGGCGATAAGAACGGCGCAGAGCCGTTTATCGGTCACTTTCTTTGGGAGTACGCCTGTCACTTTCCCGACCGGAACCGCGCGTTTCGCTCCATCACCGAGCGTACGCCCTACTACATGGGGCTTACGCTGCTGCGCATCGCCCGCAACGGCTGGGTCTCGCCTGCTTACGGGCGCACCCTGGTCGAGCAGGCCAAAGTTCTGCTCCGCTCCTACTGGAAAAACCATGACTATTAAAGCGCTGGCATTCGATGTGAACGGCACTCTGATCGACATTCTCACCGACGAGAGCATGGAGGAGATCTATCGCGCCCTCCGCCACTTTCTGACCTATCAGGGCATCGACATCCCGCGCAGCGACCTGCGCAGCCTCTATTTCCGCCTTATGAAGGAGCAGGTAAGCGCCAGTCTCGAACCGTACCCGGAGTACGATGCGGTAGACATCTGGCGTACGATCCTCACCGAGCAGCAGACCCCTTTTACCAGAAGCCTGCCCGCCGCGCAGATGCAGGAGATGCCGCTCTTCCTGGCACAGATGTACCGAGCCATCTCCCGCAAACGCTTCCAGCTCTATCCCAATGTGCTGGAGGTTTTGGAAAAGCTGCGGACACGTTTCCCAATGGCGATCGTCACCGATGCTCAGAGCGCTTACGCCTGCGGGGAACTGGACCACGTCGGTCTGACGGACTATTTCCACCCCATTATCGTGTCCGGAGACTACGGCTATCGCAAGCCGGATGGCCGCCTCTTTCAGAAGGCATTGGAGGGAATGGGCGCTGCACCGGCAGAGACCCTCTTCCTCGGCAACGACATGCACCGCGACATCTACGGTGCGCAGCAGGCAGGCATGAAGACCCTCATGTTCAGCTCTCCCCAGGGCGACAAGAGTTATGCCGGTGTCTCTCCCGATTTCACTATCACCGATTACCGGGAACTTCTGCCCATTCTGGGCATTGCAGGCATCTAACTGCCGGAAACACGCTCCTTCATCAGCCTTGAACCAGCAGATGCGTTTTCAGGTCGAGAGTGAAGGAGTCCCGGAGCGTCGGAATACTCGTCATCCCGCTGCCGCTGTACTGCATGGTGTAGAAGCTGCCGGTGAGTGTGGCATTGGAACCGAATGTCGCTGCGGCGATCGTTACCGCCAGAAAGCCATAAGGGAGTTCCGTTGCGGAGGGTGCATTCGAAGCATCGCAATAGGCTTTCAGAAAAACGGTATTGCTGTCAGGAATGGTCAGTCCGGCTGGAACGACAGAGGGATTGGAGGCGAAGAGGTTCATGGGCATGACCGGGGGGGAGACGGGAGATCCTCCACTGCAGGACTTCAGGAGACTTTCGCTGGGGGCATGCCCACCAATTCCAACGACAAGATAAGGAACTTCCTGAGTCGGTCCTGCTGCATTATAAGTGTAGGTCAGACGCTGATAGAGATGCGCATGAGCTGAGAAAACAGCATCGGGTATCTGCTTCGACCGACGATAAGCCTCCTGCAGCACCGTTCCGAGAGGCACGGCATGCTTCGCTCCCTGGGTGGGGCCAAGGGTGGGATCTCCGCGCTGGGCAAAGTTCGCGGTCCCGCTGAACGGCGGATAGTGCAGCATCAACAGCACCGCCTTATACGGCTCTCCCCCCGCACTGTTTTGCTGTTTTGCCCTGCTGAGTTGGCTCACCAGCCAGGTGAACTGAGGCCCTGTATAGGGGTCGTGATAGGTGTGGGGATCGTCCAGGATGCCCCCATTTGTATCGTTGGTATGCAGACCGACAATAGTGGCCAGAGGAGTCTCCAGCAGCCAGTAGGGATAGGGCTGGGACATCTCTGTACGCCCATCCTGGGTCTGATTGTCTGGGGAAAGCGTTCCTGCAGTGCCGCACATGTTGGTTAAAAAGTGACCGATTTCGTCCTTGGCACTATGGCTGCTCGTTTTGGCGTCGTGGTTACCTGCGACTGCAAAAATCGGAGCGGGAACCGCCGGGTTTGCGCCGTTGGCAGGATACCGATAGCTGCGATACTGATTATAAAACTGACTGTTCCAGAGGGCGCTCAAATCCACAACGGCATCGGAGTTATTGGTGGGATCACCATGCTTATAGGCGACATCCCCGAGATTATAGAAGAACGCAGGGACGGCCGCGCCGGCAGGTGGGCTGGCGATCTGAGAAGCCATTCCTTCCCCGACACACTGCCCCTGCGCAGGATTGTTGGGATCGCCCGCGCACCCCGTCACCTGAAAAGTCATGCGTCCCGCACCGATTATCTGCTGGTTCATAGCGCTGTTCACCACAGCATAGTCCAAAGCCATATTTGCAGGCGGCGGCACAGGCAAATCCGTAAAAGTGCCGGTCTCGACACAGGAAGCGCCGGTATTCGTCGTCATAGCGGACGCATCGGGAACTTGGATCTGATTGTGTGACATGTTTCTCCTTTTTACGGATGTATGTAAATCCGCAAAACCTGCAGTGAACCCGCAATAAACCCGTGACGGATGGGATGAAACCCAAAACGGACGGCGAGAAGTATCGCTCATACAATAAACTAAACCGATCCATAAGTCAATAAGAAATATTGACCGGCCGTTGAATAACTGACATGAACCCGGCACGGCCTCATGATGTGCAGGTGCTCAACGTAGACACAAATGGGGTATAATAACGTGAACGTATT
>JAYTGR010000313.1:0-5878 GCA_043733205.1 Chthonomonadaceae bacterium | reverse complement strand
ATTCTCCACTGCCCCTTCCGTCTTCTTCTGCACCAAGGTGAGAACGGAGCAAACCAGACCACCTTGATCACGTAAACCGCTCGCCCCACCGAACTGTTCCAAAGCCAATCGGTGGAGTTCAAAAACTTCGCTGAACGTCAGTTCCTTTCAGCGAAGCATCGGTTCCTCCGACAGCAAAATAGCGAGGGGCATCGTCCTGCTCCTTCGACAGTATATGTTTTGAATTCTACTTCAAAACGCCTTCAAAGACGACGAGTTGGCTGGTGAGGACGGTGGGGACGGTGATGTGGCAGTAGGCGCCTTCCATCCGGAACGGCAGGGGCTCGTGGGAGGGGGCGAGATAGACCGCAGTCGGTGTGCCGTCGGTGCGGATGGCGACGCTGACCTGATTGACAGGCGTGGCATCCTCGATGAACTCGTTGGTGGCAGTGCGGCGCGTCGGAGTGAAGTGGACGAAGTGGGCCACCAGACGGTTCTCAGCCTTCTGGCGCAGGAGGGCGATCTCCATGCCCGGCGGCACGTTGTCGATCGTTCTGACCAGCGGTTCCGGCAGCAGTTTCGCCAGCAGGCGCGCGGCGATCTCTTTGTAGATATAGAAGGCGTCTTCGCGATAGCCCCGGAAGATCGCGGCGTAGGCGTAAGCGGCTTTATTGTCGGGTGAGACGACGGCGACGGGAAAGCCGGTCGGCTTATCGACGGGAGTCTGCGCGTGGGACGAGAAGTGTTCGGGCGCGCGGTTGAAGTAAGGCTGCCACACCTCCCCCAATACCTGCATCCCATGCGCCGCCTCGACGTAAGAGCCTGCGCGGTAGTTGACGAACTCGGTGTCCGGCAGGCCCACGCCCAGCTCGTCCCCCAGCTTCATATAGGAGGGTGTGTAGGGGCAGGGCTTTTTGTAGTGGACCGGGGAGTTCGGCAGGCCGAACTTGTCGCCGTCCAGAGTCGCTTCATGGGAGAAGAGGACCGCGCCGCCGTTTTTACGGAATGCGTGCAGTTTGGCTTTCATCGCGTCGTCGAGATAGCCCCGATCCGCAATGATGACGACCTTGTATTTCTCCAGGTTGTCGCGGTCGGGCGTCTCGCCGTTCCACTGGTGCTTAAGGGCCAGCAGGCAGGCAGCAGCGCCCTCGATGCTCGCGTCGATTTTAACCAGTCCCCGGCTGTCCTGCTCCCCGCCCAGCGCCTCTTTCGACTCCGGCAGCAGCAGCACCGCGATCTCGGCCAGAGGCTCCGCCCCCCGACAGTAAGCCTCCACTGCCGCCACCTTGGCGTAGGTCTCGCCGATCACCTGATAGGCGCCCTTGTCCAGCGTGCCGCGCGGATGCAGCTGATCCCCGATATTCACGACGCCGCCTGCCGCCAGGATCGTCGCCGCCTCGTAGTCGAGCTGCGGAACGGTCTTCAGGCCGCCGAAGTCGGCCCAGGACTTGTGGAACCGCGCCGTCATGCCCTGGATCGGGCGCGGATAGGTGCGAACCACGCGGGAGTAGGTCGGGAAGTAGAGATAGCCCCAGCCGCCTGTGGTCAGCGATTCGATCTCCAGCTGCGTCAGCGTATCGAGTTCGCGATGCACGTTGGGCGTGACGCGGCTGTTGAAGAAGGTCGTGGCGTTAGGACGCAAATCCCTGCACAGTTTCGTGAGGCGCGTCGTGTACTCCCGCAGGATCTCGAAGGTCTGGCGGCGATGCGCCGCCACATCATTACGCTGCGTGCCCAGCCGCGCGAGACACTTCTCGCAGAAGCAGCCGGGATCCGGCGGATAGTAGCACATGTCGTAGAAAATGCCGTCCGCATCGTAGTTCTTGAAGACCTCTTCCGTCTGCGCCGCCAGATAGTCGATGTACTCTTTATTGCCGAGGCAGATCTGATACCAGCTCGCCTGGGACGCATTCGGCCCCCACAGTTTGCCGTCCTCCAGCCGCGCCACCAGATCGGGCCGCGTCATGCCGATATGCTGGTCCACCCGCACCGAAATATAGACAGGAGCCGCGATGCCTCTCTGTTTGCAGGCCTCGATCTGCGCGCCCATCAGGTCAAACTTCAGGCCCGGATGCATGACGCCCGCTTTCGTGGGGTAGTAGCTCATGCCGTGATGGCATTTGCCGAACACCGTCACCCAGTTGACGCCTGCCGCCGTGAGCGTCTCCCCAAAAACTTCCGGAGAGAAATCCACTCCGACATCGGGGATGTGGGGGCTGGTATGGAAATCGAGATGAATCTGGCGATAACGGTCGGCGACGAGTTCGCCTGCGGTCATAATCATGAGACGGGCTCCTTTGCGCATACGACATGAAAGGGGAGTTAGATACAAGCAGTTTCGACACCATACCGTCCGCCTCCTCTTTCACAAGCCGCAAATCGAGCAAGACATTTGCCTGTGGGTGGCGTATATAGAAGCATCGCCCTATCGGAGAGACGAAAGGAGAGGGCTTCCGCTCTATGTCTATCACGGGAATCCTCATCGCACTGCTGCTGGTCGGCCTCAACGGCTTCTTTGTCGGAGCGGAGTTCGCGATCATCAAGGTTCGGGGCACACGCATCGAAGAGATGGCGCGGGCAGGCTCCCACCCGGCCCGAGTCGTGCAGCGGATCCATCGCAGCCTCGACTCCTATCTCTCCGCCACGCAGATGGGGGTGACACTGGCAAGTCTGGCGCTGGGCTGGGTCGGCGAACCGGCCATCGCCGCCGTCATCCGTCCGCTCTTCGAGCATCTCGGCTCCTTCCTTTCCAAGACAATCTCCCATGCCCTCGGGATCGTCGTGGCATTCACCCTCATCACCTATTTTCACATCGTCTTCGGGGAGGTCGCCCCGAAATGGCTGGCGATTCAAAACCCCGAAAAGCTCGCGCTGCTCGTGGCCCTGCCGCTGAATCTCTTCTATCGGGTCTTCTACCCGCTTATCTGGTTCCTGAACTCGACCGCGCGCTTCCTGCTGGGCCATCTCGGCATTCGCCCTGCCAGCGAAGGGGAGACGACGCTTTCCGAGGCCGAACTGCGCATCGCCCTCACCCAATCGGAAGAGGGCGGCGCCATTGCCGAGAGCGCCAGTGAGATCGCCGACCGCGCCTTTCATTTCGGGCACGGCAAAGTGCGCGACGTGATGACGCCGCGCCCGGACGTGGCCTTTCTCTGCGTGGACTGGCCGCTGGCACAGAACCTGGAGATCGTCCGTCAAACCCGTTTCGCCCGCTATCCGGTCTGTCGCGGCGATCTGGAGAATGTGGTCGGCCGGATCCATGTCCGCGACCTGCTGCCGCTCGCCTGCGAACCGGACGCTGCGCAGGCGGAGACGAGTGCGGCGCTGGAGGCGATCTGCCAGTCGGTCCTCTATGTGCCGGAGACAAAAGCCCTCGATACGATGCTGGAAGATTTCCGACTGCGCCGCATGGAGATGGCGATCGTGCAGGACGAGTACGGCGTGACAGCGGGGGTCGTGACGCTGGAGGATGTGCTGGAGGAACTGGTCGGTGAGATCCAGCAGGAGTTCGTGCCCGCACCTTCCGAAGTCGATATCCAGCCGGACGGCAGCTATCTCGTGGACAGCAAGATCACATTGGCCCGCCTGGTGCGCGAGTACGGGGTCGGTGTGGAGGTCGAGGGGGTCGAGACGATCGGAGGCTATGTCCTCTCCACGCATACCGGCCATCCGCGGCTGGGTTATCAGGCCCGATTGGGGAGATGGTCCGTCGAGGTCGCCGAGATGAGCGGACGGCGAATCCGACGGGTGCGCCTTTTGCCGCTCTCCTCTCCCCAGGCATCGGCGGCAGGCGATACGATATCACCCGCATGACACGGGCGAACAGGGTATAGTTACGAGTATCGCATCGATCTAAGGAGGTCTTATGAATTCGATCCTTCACGAGATCGGCTGGCGCAGTGCCATCTACTGTTTATTCGTCGGCGGAGTCAGTCTGTTCTCTCTCAGCATACTCATTCGGCAGACAGTGAACGAGCGTCAGAGCAGGATCCAGGCCGAACTGAATCTTGCTATGCGCGCGGAGGAAGACGATGCCGACCCGATCGATGTACTGAACATTTCCCCCTCCCGGCCCCCCAGTCTGCTTTCCCGCTATCTGCTGATCGCGGCGCATACGATGGTGATTGCCGCCAGTCTCTTTTTTGGGCTGCATGACATGAAATCTGCACTCTATGCGCACCAGGCCAATAACTCCTTCGCCGAACACGATTACGATAACGCGGTAAAACGCTATGACAGCGCGCTGGCATCCAGTCCTTACGCCGAATATCTGATGAAGCAGTATCAGGCCTCACTCGCACAAAGCGACTTAAAGGGCGGCGACCTCGGGGATATGCGGCGGCTGGTAGGACTGCACCCCGGCAATGAGGGCAATCATAACGATCTCGGCAACGTCCTGATGCAGCATGGCGATATGGCCGGCGCCATCAAGGAGTACCAGCAGGCCGTGGCGCTCAAACCGGACGATCCCATCGTGCACAACAATCTGGGCAATGCGCTGCAGGCCGCGCACCGATATCCGGAATCCATCACGGAACTCCGCAGAGCCATCCAGCTCGACCCGAATCAGATACCGACCTACTATAATCTCGCCAACACGCTGATGGCAAACGATCAGACCGAAGAAGCTGTCAAGTACTATCATACCGCCCTCGAGAAGAACCCGAAGCTGGCTCCTGCCTATTACAACCTCGCCCAGGCGCTGGCGAAACTGGGCAAACGGGATCAAGCCATGACCACCATGGACACTTTCCTGCAGCTCGCGCCCAAGCAGCCGGAGTTCGCCGGTGCGGTCGCCAAGGCCAAGCAGCAGCTCACCGATTGGCGCAGCGCCCATTAGCCACCGCAGGCCAGGCCGTCGCAGAATGCGTTCCTTTTCGGCTGAATACGGAATGTGAGACCGGCGCAAAACTTCGCATGCACCGCAAAAACAACGCTCCCGAGCTTCTAAAAGAGGCTCGGGAGTGTCTGATGTATGGAATGCCGCTTCCGTGCCCCAAAACAGAGGCGCTCCGGATACAGGATTACATTTTGGGTTTGCCGGAATCCATTTTGGTCTTCATGGGGGACATCGTGGTGCCGCCGACCTTCTGACCGCCAGGCATACTTTTGACGGTGACGGTGTCTGCCATAAAGGTTGTGCCGCTCATTTTGCCGACTACGGTTACCAGCGAACCGCCTTTGATCATGTCCATCTTGGCGAACCTGCCGTTGACACGGACTTTCGCTTTGGTCGCATCCACAGTCATCGGACCTTTGCGCAGAGCCAGCGTAAACATCCTGCCGGTGGGACTGCCCTTGACCGGCCCGGTGAAACTCTGTGTCGCGCCGGAAGCCATTTTGCCTCCGGCCATTTTGTCGCCGCTCATCTTGCCGCCCGACATCTTGCCGCCCATTTTGTCCTGAGCGTAAGCATGTCCGGTCAGCGCGAAGGTCAGAACCAGCGCGAAAAGGTAAGCAATCTTCTTCATCTGTTGTGTCTCCTGGAAGCGGATAGTGGCAGCACGGTCCGGGTGTGCCTGCGTTAGGGAAGGGCATACGCGCCGACAAACGGCACGACGAGCGGCGCGCTAGTTCTTATCGTCCTCGTCATCGGAGTCCTGCGCTGCATCCTTTTTCTTCATGTCCGAGTCGTCGTCATTCGAACTGTCGTCCTCGTCCGAAGACTGCGCGCTTTTACGGGCGGGCTTATCGTCCTCGTCGTCATCGGAAGACTGCGCACGGCTGCGGGCGGGCTTATCGTCCTCGTCGTCATCGGAAGCCTGCGCACGGCTGCGGGCGGGCTTGTCGTCCTCGTCCTCATCGTCGGAGGCTGCGCGACGGCGCGACGGTTTGTCGTCTGCGTCGTCGGAACTCTCTCTTTTGCCGCTGTCGTCGTCGTTGCTGCCACCCTGTTTCA
>JAYTGR010000312.1:0-2040 GCA_043733205.1 Chthonomonadaceae bacterium | reverse complement strand
CATGAGTCTTTCCCTACCCTCCTCGAATCGCCGCCGCTTCCTGAGCGGCCTCGCGGTCACTGCTGCCGCTTTGCTGCCGACCGGGGCTTTCGCCGACGAACTGGTGCGCACGCCGCTCCAGACCGAAGGCCCTTTCTACCCCGACAAACTGCCCCTCGACACCGACAACGATCTGCTCATCGTCAACGATGGGATCACGGAGGCTGTGGGCGAGGTCACGCATCTCAGCGGGCGCATTTTAGACGCGCGCGGAGAGCCGATCCGCAATGCGCTGGTGGAGATATGGCAGGTCGATCATGAAGGGTCGTATCTGCACAGCCACGGCACCAATCCGTCCGGCAAACGCGATTCCAACTTCCAGGGGTTTGGGCGCTTCCTGACAGGATCGACGGGAGAGTACTATTTCCGCACCATCAAACCGGTCGCCTATCCCGGCCGCACCCCGCATATCCACTTCGCCGTCAAGATGAAGGGTCGCGATAAGTTTACGACGCAGTGCTACGTCAAGGGCGAGCCGAAGAACAGCGGCGACGGCGTGCTGAACGATATTCGGGACGCGAAGCAGCGCGCTTCCGTCATCGTCCCGTTCGCGCCGGTCAAGGCGTCCCACATAGGAGAGCTGACGGCGAAGTTCGAGATCGTCCTGGGCTACACCCCGACCGTCTGATGCGATGCAGAGGGAGAGAGGGATGAACACGCGGCATCGTTCTGCTTTACTGTTCGGCCTGCTGGCCGTCGGCCTTACAGGCGGGAAACTGCGTAGCGCCGCGTCGCTGCCGCAGACGCCTGCCGGCGCGTATCCCCCTCTCGGAACGGCAAAACGCCTGCCGCACAATCCGATCGTCACGCCCCAGTCCGATCCCTCTCTCGGCAAGAATATCAACGGCCCAAGCCTGATCCGCGTTCCCTCCTGGGTCGTGAAGCCGCTTGGAGCTTACTATCTCTATTTCGCCGACCATCGCGGCAAAAATATTCGCCTCGCCTGCGCCGATACGCTGTCCGGTCCGTGGAAAGTCTATGCGCCCGGCACCCTGCAGCTGGCGCAGTCTCACTTTACCGACCATATCGCTTCGCCGGATGTTGTGGTCGATAACGAACACAAGCAGATCCGAATGTTCTATCACGGCCTGACGCCGGCAGAGCGTTCGCAGCACACACGTGTCGCGGTCTCTGCGGACGGCCTGAACTTTACGGCCACGCAGGAGCCGGTCGGCAAAGGCAGCGCCTACTGGCGGCTGTTTCACTACGGGGGCTGGTGGTATGCGCTGGCCATGCCGGGCAGACTGTTCCGTTCGCGTGATGGGTTGACGCAGTTCGAGGCCGGACCGCAGCTGTTTCCGCCCTCGCAGGTCCACAGCGCCCCTTTGGTGCAGGGCGACACTCTCACCGTCTTCTACACCCGCACGGGAGACACACCGGAGCGCATCGTCGTTTCGCAGGTCAAACTCGGCCTGGACTGGACAGCGTGGAAACCGACGGAGGCAAAAGAGTTCCTCAAGCCGGAACAGCCCTGGGAAGGCGCTGGCCTGCCGCTCCAGGCCACCCACATCGGTGCCTTGGAAGGCCCCGAAAACGCACTGCGCGACCCCGCCATCTTCCAAGATGCAGGCAAAACCTATCTGCTCTACAGCATCGCAGGCGAATCGGGAATCGCTATCGCAGAGATTCAACCTTCTGCTGCCCCAAAATGATTGCGGCGTATTCAATTCCGAATTGATTGCGGCGACTTCAAGGGATCAAGGGATTGTCAACGGGAAGCAAGCCGTTATCGCCCGACGATCACGTGGAAGCGAGAGATGTTATCCCGCGATCACGTGGAAGCGAGGGATGTTATCCCGCGATCACGTGGAAGGAATCAAGGGGTTATCACCCCTCGCTACGCGCCTTCGGCGGATCGTCCTTCGGACGAAGCGACATCGGGATTAGGGCGAGGCTGCTTACGGCAAACAAGGTTTGGTGCCCGCGAAGGCGGTCACTCGGGCGCGCAGCGCCTCTAGCGAAGGAATTTATTCCATCGCTTGCTCGTTTTCACCGCTTGCT
>JAYTGR010000311.1:0-2041 GCA_043733205.1 Chthonomonadaceae bacterium | reverse complement strand
TTACTCCTCCAGCCCTGCGAGCATCGCGACGGCTTCCGACACGGATTCCTGAAACGCCCCGACAGCAGTGCTGACCTCCGCCTCCGACACGATGAGCGGCGGCTCGAACCGGATGACTTTCGGGTTGTTCAGGGTGTAGGCGGCGAGGATGCCGCGCCGCGCCATGCCGTTGATCGTCAGTTCCGCCACATCCTTGACCGCGAACTCCACGCCGATCATCAGGCCGCGCCCGCGCACGGCGAGCAGGGCGGTGGGCAGCGCCTCCTGCACCTTGCGCAGGCCCGCCATCAGCTGTTCGCCGCGTACGAGCGCCTTTGCGCACAGATGCTCGTCATGTGTCACTTCGAGCGCGGCCAGTCCGGCGGCGCACGCGAGCGGATTGCCTCCGAACGTGCTGGTGTGCAGCAGGGGGTTCGTGCCGAAGACACGCTCCCAGACCTCCGCCGTCGCCATGCACGCGCCGATGGGCATGACTCCTCCGCCCAGCGCCTTCGCCAGCGTCAGAATGTCCGGCGCGACCCCGTCCTGCTCCACCGCGAACATCGTGCCCGTGCGCCCCAGGCCCGTCTGCACCTCGTCCACGATCAGCAGAACGCCGTGCTCGTCGCAGATCTGCCGCAGGCCTTTGAGATAGCCGGGTTCGGCGGGATGGATGCCGCCTTCGCCCTGGATCGGCTCGATGATGATCGCCGCCGTGCGCTCCGTCACGGCGCGCCTGGCCGCTTCCAGATCGTTGAAGGGCACGAAGGTCGTTCCCGGCACCATCGGCTCGAACGGCTGACGATACTTTTCGCGCCCTGTCACCGCGAGCGCGCCCATGGTCTTGCCATGATACGAGCCTTCGGTGCTGATGAAGTCGGTCCTGCCCGTGGCTTTGCGCGCAAACTTCAGGGCGGCCTCGACCGCGTCCGTGCCGCCGTTGCAGAAGAAGGTGTACCGGACACCTGGCGGGGCGATATGCGCCAGTTCCTCCGCAAGCCGTGCCTGCGGTTCGCTGAAAAAGGTGCGTGTCGAGAGTGGCATACGATCCAGCTGTGCATGCACTGCCGCAACCACGCGCGGATGCCGATGCCCGACCGAAAACACGCCGTAGCCACCGACGAAATCCAGGTATTTCTGCCCAGAGACGGTGGTCAGAACGCAGCCCTGCGCCTCCGCTTCAACATCGCCGAACCCGCCGAACTGCATCAGTTTGGCCAGACCCGGATTGACATAGTCCCGATAGCGCTCGATCACGCCGTCGATATGCGCCTCGATCTCCGGCGACACCTCCCCGGACTCCTCCGCGAAAACTTCCATTGCACTCATGACTTTCCTCTATTCGTTTAGAACCCCACCCCGGCCCTGTCCCTTACAAGGAAGCCCTTCTTAAGGGGCGGGAGTTTTCCGGAAGCCCCTCTTTACGAAGGAGGGGTTTGGGGAGGTTGTGGCTGTGTGACACCGAGGATAGTACGAGCGGCGGGGCTCAGTCGATCCCAGGTGGCCGGGCACAGATATTTCTGCTGGTCGAGCTGCTGCGGCTGATGACGGCGGCAGAAGTAGCCGTGCATCACCCGGCGCAGCCCCTGGGTGCGGTTGGTCGTACCGCCGTGCCAGAGGTGGCTGTTGACGACCACGACATCGCCCGCTTTGCCGATCAGAATCTTCTCGTCCGGATGCGAAGCGGAGGGATCGGTCATCACATCGGCCGGGCCTTTGGTTCCGAGGTGTGTGCCGGGCACCACACGGGTCGCACCGTTCTCGGGCGTGAAGTCGTCGAGCAGCCAGAGCGAGTTGCAGACCTGATAGTCGCCGGGGGTCTCCAGGTGTCCCCAGTCGGCATGCAGTCCCTGCAGGCCCTGGCCGGGCAGTGCAGTGCGGCTGTTGAGCGAGGAGAGCTGAAAATCGGAGCGCAGTACATGCGCGATCGCGGCCAGCACCGTCGGCTGAGTCAGCACGATCTGAAACAGCGGATCTTTGTTGATCAGGTCGGAGAGGCGATCCGCGCCACGCTCCTGATGCACTTCGGTGCCGGCTTTGTCTCCCTCTTTGGCCTGCAGTT
>JAYTGR010000310.1:0-2041 GCA_043733205.1 Chthonomonadaceae bacterium | reverse complement strand
AGCCGCCCCTATTCGGTAACAGGCTCGGTCTACTGCCCCGGCATCATCATCTGCGGCTGCGCCCGGGCCAGTTTGTTGGTGACTTTGTATTTCGTCGTCAGCAGATCCCGCAGGAAGATCTGCATCTGACCCGACTCGAAGTTGTCGAGATACTGCTGGCGTTCCAGTTCCGGGATCGCAGCGCCGCTCTGCTCCAGCTGGATGAGATGGTAGCCGAATTTCGAGCGTATCGGTTTGCTGACCTCGCCCATCTTCAGCTTATAGACCGCCGCCTCGAACTCCGGCACAAAGACGGTGCGCATCTGGACCCCAAGCTCTCCGCCCATATCTTTCGAACCGGGATCCTCGCTGCTCTCTTTCGCCGCCTGCTCGAAGGTCTTCTTTTTGGACTCGATGTCCGCTGCGATCTGGGTGATCTTCGCCAGTGCCGCGTCGTCCAACTTTTTCGCATCTGCCGGGGTTTGTGGCAGTGTCTGTCCCCGAACGGGCGGAGCCTGTCCTGGCACCGAGGTTGGGCCAGCCCCCGCCTCCGGCACCATGATAAGAATGTGGCGCGTTTTGAAGAAGTCGTCTGCGGTCAGTTTGTGTTTCAGCCGCTTCTCGACATAGTCCTGCTGAATCAGGGTGAACAGTTTCGCCTGGACCATAAAGTTCTTGCGCAGGGTCTCCCGGCTGACTTTGTTCTGCTCCAGGAACTGAGCATCGGTCATATTGGGGGGAATCCGGTTCTGGGTGCGCAGCAGCTTCAGAAACTGATCGATGCGCGTGTCGACCTGGGCGGTCGTGACCACGATCCCCTGCTTTTGGACTTCGCGATCGACAGCCTCGAACTCCAGCATGGTCTTCAGCGTGTCGCCCAGCAGCTGCGGATTCTTCTCGCGCAGCAGCGAGGCGACATGGGATTTGGTCACTGAGTAGCTGCTTTTCGGCGTGGGGCCATACAGGGAAGCGGCGGCATCCAGTCCAACGAGCTGCGCGACCGTCTGATTGAACCCGCTCGGATTCTCCTTATGGGCTCGCTCGACCACCTCACCAAACGTGAACTTCTTGTCGTTTATGGTTCCGACAACCTCACTCATAGGTCCGCTGACCGCAGCCGCCTTTGCCGCTGCAGGCGCGGCGGTCTTTGCCGCTGCGGGCTTCATGGTCTTCGCCAGCTTAAGCCCCTGTGCCTGCACCGGGGCGGTCGCTGCGGCGCCAACCGCTGCCGCCAGCGCTGCGACCAGTCCATATCCTATCTTCAAAGAGAACTCCTTTCGATGCTGCGTCCTTTTCGACGCACATCTCTGTCCTGTGTTGTTAAAAACTGCTTGGAACGGGAACCGATTCCCGTTCCAAACATTATATCGCAAATCGGCTGCGATTGCTTACGGCACGTCTGCAGGGCTGGCGCATCTAAATCTCATTCCTCTCCCCCAGTCTCCCAGACAGATTCTACAACAGCGAAGAGGGACAAGAAATAGATCTTGTCCCTCCTCGGTGCGATGTGCGCAGGTCAGCGCTGGTTGCTGGAGACCGGATAGAACTGCGGTGCGATGGTCTCGAAGTAGAGGTCGGTGGAGCCGGCGCGTGTGCTGCTCCAGAAGACCCACAGTTTGTCCAGGAACGGATCCTTGAAGGCCGCAACCTGGCCTTCGCTCACGGCCGAGTCGGTCGGCAGCGCTACGTCGGGTGTGGTCTGGTCGCCCTGCTGGATGGAGGCGCTGATCTCATCGCCCCAGGCCACGCGGTAGGCCAGAGTGCCCGATGAACCGGACTGGTTCGAGACCGGATCGTAGTAGTTGTAACTCACGCTGACCGGACTGTTTTCGTCCGCTTCCGTGAAGTAGATGCGTCCTCGAACATAGTCCACCTCGTAGGGTCCGGCGTTGCCGGTGACGATGGGCAGCGGGCTCGCGATCTGCTGCGAACCGTCCTGCGCCGGCTGGGTGAGCAGTACCGGATAGGGCAGCTTGACCATCAGCCGCATGGACTTGTAGTAGATGGTCGATTTCGCCACGCCGCTCGGATCGTTCTTGCGGTAGAGCACCCACATGCGGTC
>JAYTGR010000309.1:0-14920 GCA_043733205.1 Chthonomonadaceae bacterium | reverse complement strand
CGCCCTCATAGAACTCCGCGACCTTGGAGAGCATCTGGTCGAGGGCTCCTGATTCCTCTCCGATGGAGATCATATGCACGACCATCGGCGGGAACATCTTGCTCTTTTCCAGCGGCTCGTTGATGCGCTCTCCTTCACGGATACGGGCGCGGGCGTTCATGATCGCTTCGCTGATGATTTCGTTGCCGACGGTTCCTGCGACCGTCTCCATCGCCTGGAGGATCGGTACGCCGGAGACCAGCAGCGTCGAGAGCGTGCGGGAGAATCGGGCCAGACAGATCTTGTGGCCGAGCGGGCCGAAAACCGGCACTTTCAGCTTCAGGCGGTCGATGACGCGCCGTCCCAGCTTCGTCGTTCCCGCGTATTTGATCGAGAACCACGTTAGGATGACGATGATCAGCGCGATCCACCACTTATCCTTCAGGAAGTTGGAGAAGTCGACCAGCACCTGCGTCATCCAGGGCAGTTCCTTCACTCCGAGTTCCTTGAACAGGTCGATGAACTTGGGCACGATGAAGGTGCAGAGGCCGAGAACGATCAGAACGGCGACAACGAGCACGATGACCGGATAGGTCATGGCGGCCTTCACCTTGCGGCGCAGTTCCATGTCCTTTTCCAGGAAGTGGGACAGGCGCTGCAGGGCCTCTTCGAGCACACCGCCGACTTCACCGGCGCGCACCAGTCCGACGAACAGGTTGCTGAAGACTTTCGGGTATTTCGCCATGGATTTCGAGAGTGTCTGACCGCTTTCGACCTCCACCTGGATCTCGCGAATGATGCGTTTGAGTTTCGGGCTCTGCGTCTGTTCCCCGAGGACGTCGAGGGCGCGGACGAGCGAGACGCCGGCATCGACCATGGTGGAGAACTGGCGGCAGAAGATCGAGAGGTCTTTCAGCTTGACGCGCCCGAAGCCTCCGGTGCTCTTCTTCGATTTCGCGGCCGTCTGTTTGACATCGTTGACGGAGAAGCCCTGCTCCTGCAGGCGGCGCTTCAGAACGTCTTGATTTTCGGCCTCGGATGTCCCGGTGCGGACCGCCCCGGTAGCATCACGCACGGTGTACTGAAAGGTAGGCATAGGTTTTCCTCCTGGGAATCATCAGCGGTAGCCGGGCTGACCGGGCTGCGGTGTCGTCGAGGTCTTGATCATCTTTTCCAGTTCGGTCGGGTTCATGGCGCGTCTCAGGGCCTCGTCGAGCGAAATGGTGCCGCGCACATACATGTCCCGCAGGCACTGATCCATCGTCTGCATGCCGAGGTTGGCGCTGGTTTGAATCATAGACGTGATCTGGTGGGCTTTGGCTTCACGGATCAGGTTGCGAATGGCCGGGCTGGCGCGCATGATCTCCAGGGCGCAGGCGCGTCCGGGCTGATTGGCGCGGGGAATCAGCTGCTGGCAGAGAATGGCCTGCAGGTTGTTGGAGAGCTGCAGACGCACCTGCTCCTGCTGGCCGGCCGGGAAAGAGTCGACGATACGTTCGACCGAGGTCGCCGCCGAGTTGGTATGCAGCGTGGCGAAGACAAGGTGGCCTGTTTCCGCGGCCGAGACGGCCATCTGCATCGTTTCGAGGTCGCGCATCTCCCCGACCAGAATGACATCCGGGTCTTCCCGGAGGGAGGCGCGCAGGGCGTTCTTGAACTCTTTGGTATCCTGGCCGACTTCCCGCTGATTGATGACCGAGAACTTGTGCGTATGCAGGTATTCGATCGGATCCTCGATCGTGATGATATGCTTGCTCTCTTCGTTGTTGATATGGCCGATCATCGCGGCGAGCGTGGTGGATTTGCCGGAACCGGTCGGGCCGGTGACAAGGACCAGTCCGCGGGGCAGTTTGGTCAGCTCTTCGAGCACGGGCGGCAGCTGCAAGTCCTTGAGTGTGGGGATCTTCTGCGGGATCTGCCGGAAGGCCATGGCGCAGTTCCCTTTGTCGCGGAAGACGTTGACGCGGAAGCGGGCGATTCGGGCCAGCTGATACGAGAAGTCGAGTTCGAAATCGGTTTCAAAGCGCTGGATCTGTTCGTCGGTCAGGATATCGTAGATCAGCCGCTGTGCGGCCTGCGGGCTCATCTTTTCCCAGGGCATCGGCACCAGATCGCCATCGACACGAATGATCGGCGGAATTCCGACCGCGATATGCAGGTCGGAGGCGCCTTTTTCATGCATCGCACGGAGCAGGTCGTCGATATGCGCATCGTCCAGCGGGAGCGGACGCGCCGAGGCGGTCTGGATCGGCATCGCTACGGCCGGCCCGCCCGGCATTCCGGGCGCGCCCTGCATTCCAGGAACGCTGGGCGGCGGCGGCGGCTGACCGTAGCTGGGCGGCTGCTGCGGATTGCCCTGACCGGGCCGGTTCGGATTGTTAGGGAACTGGTTATTAGACACGGTGTTTTCTCCCGACGAACGCCGTTCGCCGCTGCGCCCTTTTCAGGGCTCAGCGGCAGCGGCGCTGCAGCTCTCTCAGTACTTCGGAAACTCTTCGATTCTCACTCGCACACTTATCTATCAGTATTCTTCAATTTGACCTCTTTGTCAAGAAAGAGAGCGGAAGGCACAAACGCCTTCCGCACCGCCGGCCATTGCGGCCAGCGGCGCGGAAAGAACGTTTGGTTGGAAGGTGCGATTCAGCCAGGAAATCAGATCCATTGCCAGTCCTTTTCCTTATCGCTCGTCCCCTTCCCGAAACAGGGAAGGGAATGGGGGTCGGGCAGGTTTTAGTAACCGGCGGTGAAGACGACGCGCATGACCTCTTCGGGCGTGGTCTGCTGCGCCAGCACTTTGAGGAGGCCGTCCTCGCGCAGTTCCTTCATGCCGTTGGCTTTGGCGGCGGCTTTCAGATCGCCGAGCGGGGCGCGGCGCACGATCATCTCCGCCATTTCCGCGTTCATCCTCATCAGTTCGTAAAACCCGATGCGGCCTTTATAGCCCGTGTGGCGGCAGATTTCGCAGCCGCGCCCACGCGCCAGAGTGATCATTTCGCCCGGATCCTCGACTTGGTAGCCGAAGCGTTTCAGGTCGATTGCCTGCACTTCGTAGGTCTCTTTGCAGTTCGAGCAGATCTTGCGGCCGAGGCGCTGCGCCATGATACCGATCATTGTCGCCGAGATAAGGAACGGTTCGATTCCCATGTCGATCAGACGGATCGTCGCGGAAGGCGCGTCGTTGGTATGCAGCGTCGAGAGCACAAGGTGGCCCGTAAGCGCCGATTCGATGGCGATTTCGGCGGTTTCCAGGTCGCGCATCTCTCCGACCATGATGATGTCCGGGTCCTGGCGGAGGAACGAGCGCAGGGCTTTGCCGAAGTCGAGTCCAGCCTTTTTGTTCACCTGCACCTGGGTGATCCCGTTCAGCTGGTATTCGCAGGGATCTTCGACCGTCAGGATGTTGACGCCGACCGTGTTAAGGCGGTTCAGCAGCGAATACTGCGTCGTCGTCTTGCCCGATCCCGTCGGGCCGGTGGTGATAAGCATTCCGTTCGGCTGATTGGAGAGATCTTCCAGCTGGGCCTGCATCTCCGGTGTGAACCCAAGTTTGTTCAGACCGATCATGATGCTGCTCTTGTCGAGGATACGCATGACGATCTTTTCGCCGAACAGGTTGGGCAGACAGGAGACGCGCAGGTCGTAATCTTTGTTCTCGTACCGGATCGGGATACGGCCGTCCTGCGGCACGCGCCGCTCGGCGATGTTCATTTCGGAAAGGATCTTGTAGCGGGCCGTCAGCGGCATCTGCAGGTATTTCGGCATCGGCATGGCTTCGTGCAGCACACCGTCAATTCGATAGCGGACCCGCATATTGCGCGCTCCGGGCTCTATATGAATATCCGATGCGCGCTCCTTGATCGCCTGCTGAATGATTGTATTCGCGAGGCGGACGATCGGGGCGTCATCGGAACCGTCAACGCCAGTCCCGGTCTCCTCATCGGTGATATCCTTGTCGTTCTTCGCGCTGTAGATGGCGGCGATTTCTTTCATATCGCCCTCCATCGTGCCGCCGATCAGCATCTCTTTACCGGGATTCATCCCGCCTTTGATGGCGCTGGGCGCATCGGCGGTCGAGCCGCCGTAGAGGCGGGCGATGGCATCGGTGATATGATCGGGCACCGCGAGGACGCCTTTGACCGTGCAGCGGGAGACCAGACGCAGGTCGTCGGCCGCCTGAATATTGTTGGTGTCGGCCATCGCCACATAGAGGATCGAGCCGTCTTTTTTGACAGGCAGGACATTGTGGCGTTTCGCGACATGTTCGGGAACGACATTGAGAGCGCTCGGATCCGGCTTGTAGACGGTGAGGTCTACAAACGGCTGACCGAGTTCCGCCGCCTTGGCTTCGTAGACATGCGTGGGATTGAGTCCCAGGTCTACGAGGATCTTGGCCAGGTCGCCCTTGGTGGACTGCTGTGCTTTTTTTGCGTCCTCGACCTCCTGTGCAGAAGCGTAACCTTTTTCTACCAGATAGTCGCCGATGCTTTTTCGTGCCATTACCATGTGAGTGTCTCCACCTCTATATGCTCGATTAGCGAATTCGGGCAGCCCTGCACCGCGTAAATGTCGGTCACAGCTCGTTCGGAACGCCCGATTATAACACAGTGTCTCGATCGATGCAAGCGATGCGTTTGTCTGTTCGTCTCTCTCGATGCTCATCCGGCCCGGAGGCAGGATGCCGGCACGCAGGACTGCACTTCCTGCTCTGGAGAGCGGAGGGCATCTCCTCTGTCACTCCCGAACAGCCTGCAGCGCGAGTCCTTCCAAAACGGCCGCCTCCATGACATCGGTGGGCGGCCAGAGGCCGGTCCACCGCTCGAAGGCTGCGGCTCCTTGATAGACCAGCATCTTGACGCCGGTCAGCGTACGACAGCCCCGGCTTCGGGCCTGCTGTATAAGACGGGTTTCGACCGGGTTGTAGACCAGATCGTACACGAGTAAATTCGGGTGAAACGCTTCCAGGGGAACCGGCGGCAGGGCATCCGTCAGAGGATGCATCCCGACTCGGGTGGTGTGGACAAGCAGTTCCGCTCCGGCTATCGCGTTTCCGAGCTCCCTTTCCGCCTCTCCGTCAACGACCCGCACCTGTGCGCCGTATCCGGCGGCTGCCGCGTCCTGCGCCAGTCGCTCGGCGCGTGCGGGGGTGCGATTCGTCAAAATTACGTTCGCCCCTTCGCGGAGGAGTCGGAAAACGACGGATCGAGCGGCCCCGCCCGCTCCCAGCACGACAACCTGCCTGCCCGGCAGCGACAGCCCCATTTCGCGCAGCGGTTCGTAGAACCCACGCCCATCGGTATTGTCGCCAAGCAGCCGGCCCTCGAGGCAGTGGACGGTGTTGACCGCCCCGACCTCGCGAGCTTCGTCGGTAATCGCGTCCAGAAACGGCAGGACGTTCTCTTTATGCGGAATAGTCAGATTGACGCCAACGATTCCAAGCGCAGGCAGACTGCGAATGGCGGTGCCGAGGGCGTCGGGCGAAACTGGAAACGGAACATAAATAAAGGATAGCCGAAGCGCGGCGAAAGCGGCATTGTGCATTGCCGGAGAGAGGCTGTGTTCGACCGGGCAGCCAAACACACCGACCACTCTGGTATCGCCACGCACAAGAGGGAGAATCCCCCTAATAATATTTGACGACATAAAGCGCTGTGATGTTCCTGAAGGTCGTTCCTGAAGGTCAGAGAAGCCCTTTACGCTTGAACCAGCCCATCAGCAGCTTCTCCGGCGGGCGGCTGACATAGCGGGTATAGGGAAACTCGTGTATGTGCATGGGCTTGACCATGATGGTATAGATCCCGCTGCGATTGCCGCCCAGGATGTCCGTAAACATCTGGTCGCCGACGATGGCCGTCACGGCCGGAACTGTCTCCATCGCCTGCATCGCTTTCCGGAAGCCCTGTCGGCTCGGCTTCGCCGCCTGCCGCACGAAGGCGCATCCGATGCGTTCGGCGATACGCTGCGACCTGCTGCCCAGCACGGAGTTGGACAGAATGCATAGTTTCAACCCCACTGCCTTCAATTCCTCCAGCCACGCCGTAATTTCTGCGGTCATCTCTTCCTGATGCCACAGAACCAGCGTATTGTCGAGATCGAGAATGACCCCGCGAATGCCCTGCGCCGTCAGTTCTGCCGGCTGGACCTGATCGACCGATTCGACCATGCGATGCGGACAAAAGATGAGCCAGCCTGGCCGGGGCGGATGAACCGAGGGGACGACCTGCCCCTCTTCCGCCTCTCTCAGCACCTCCCTGAGCGTGCCGGAAGAGGCTTCCGAGGCCTCGTAGAGCGCCTCTTCTAAAACTTCCTGGGCGTCCGGCTGCTGCGGGTCCGGCGCCTGACCGTCTGTGGACCGAGGGGCGTTCACGGCGTGCCGCCCTTCTGCGCTCTGCGCTCCGCCCGAACCCTGCGCACTGCGGCATTGTGTTCGGCGAGCGTGCGGGAGAACCGATGTTCGCCGCTGCTCTGCGCCACATAGTAAAGATAGTCGCTGGCTTCCGGATGCAGCGCGGCGTCCAGCGAGGCCATGCCGGGGCTCGCGATCGGGCCGGGCGGCAGCCCGGCATTGCGATAGGTGTTGTAGGGCGAGTCCACCTCCAGATCTTTGTAGTAGACCCGGTCTTTGTGATGGCCCAGCGCGTACAGCACGGTGGCGTCGATCTCCAGTTTCATGCCCTTCTTCAGCCGATTTTCCAGGACGCCGGCGATGCGGGGCCTGTCCGTCGGGATCCGCGCTTCGCGCTCGATCAGCGAGGCCAGAGTGACGATCTCATGCAGGCTGTGTCCGCTGGCGGCGGTCTCTTGTTCTTTGGGACGTGCAAATCGGCGCGAAAAGTTCAACAGCATCTCTTTCGCGATCTCTTCCGGCGGCGTGTGCGGCAGGAGATCGTAGGTATCGGGGTAGAGATAGCCTTCCAGGGTGCCCTGCGGCAAAGTGAAGCCGACGTCCCAGCCGGTCCATGCACCCGGCTTGGAGACGAACTCCCGGAAGGCATTCGCATCGCAGACGCCTTTCGCTTCCAGCGCATCGGCGATCTGCGCCAGCGTAAAACCTTCCGGCACGGTGACCCGCAGGCGCTCGCCACCGCCATGTCCCGGCCCCTGCTCCAGAAGGTGCAGGATCCGCGCCAGGCTCATGCTGCCGGAGAGCGAGTAGCGGCCCGCGCGCAGACGGCTTCCCGCGCCGTGCCAGCGCACATAGAACTGAAATGCGAGCGCACTGCGGATCACGCCGCTCTGCACCAGGGCCTCTCCGATCCCGCCGACACTCCTGCCCCGTTCCACCGAGACGGTGACGTTCGGCCTTCCCTCCGCGACCGGTTGGAAAGCCGACTGCAGCCCTGCGCCCACGATCATCAGCGCCGCGATCACGCCTACCAGAAGGCGCACCCGCATCAGTTTACGCCGTTCGTCGGCGCGCATCCGCAGGCTGTTTTGCCGTGCCGGTTTCGGCTCCGTATCGCTCACATTCCACCCCTGGTCCCTTCCAAATTCACTTTTCTGACGACACGATTCCCTTGCCGATCGCATATCTGACCAGAGCCGTATGGCTGCGAAGGTTAAGTTTCTCCAGCATACGCGCGCGATGCAGTTCGACGGTTTTCCGACTGATGGAGAGTTTCTCCGCGATCCTGATCGCAGTATGGCCTTCGGCAGAGAGCAGCAGCACCTCGCGCTCGCGCTGTGTCACCGTTTCATAAGGATCCGCTCCCACTTCCGTGTCCAGGGGAAAACCCGCCCTTTCCAGCAGCGAGGGACACAGATAACGGCGGCCTTCGCGCACGGTCTGGATGGCCGTCACCAGCGTCTCCACGCTGTCGTCTTTCAGCACATATCCGGCGGCGCCGCTGCGCAGAGCCTCCCGGACATAGTTTTCGTTGCCATGCATGGAAAGAATAAGAATCTGTACCCTGGGGGCGCAAAGTCTGACCTGACGTGTCACTTCCAGTCCGTTCATCCCCGGCATCATCAGGTCGAGCACCAGGACATCGGGTTCCAATAAGGCAACGGTATCGGCGACTGCCAGACCGTCGCCGACCTCCCCGATCACCTCGATATCGTGTTCCGCGTGCAGCAAGGCACGCAGACACTCGCGTACGATCTGATGGTCGTCTGCCAGAACGATTTTGGTGCGATGCAAGACTGCCCTCCTTACGTACGATGCAAGGACGAATACGTCCCCTGTCGGGACGAGGTTGATTTGCTGTTTGCACCGGAGACTTCACAATCTCTTTGAGCGCGGGGGCGCTGCGCCGCGTCTCATTTGCTGTCATGGAGACCTGAACATGCTCCGGACGGGTCAATGGCTATAGTGCATAAACCATGCCAGACTCGGAGGCGAAATTCAGGTTCGGCTGGCCGCCTTCAGTGGGCGTCGGAAACGGGGGTCGAATAGGGCTTCTCCTGCCTGGTCATCAGCGGCAGCAGCAGCAGCAAAAAGACGGCGATGATTACGGTAACGAGCAGGAAACGCGAGCTGGGATTCCAGTACCACGGCGCATTGCCGCAAAAAGGACAGCGCTGCTGCTCGTGTATCAAGACGCCCTGGCACTTATGACAGCGTTTCTGGTCCGGACGAAGCGCGTGTGGATCGTAGGGGGGAGAGGGTCTTTCCTCATGGGGCTTGTAATGGCGCATTTCTGGATTTCCTTGCATGTTCCCCACAGGTGCAGGGGCGAACGGCGCGATAAAACGGAAGGCAGAAAGATCCTGTAATCTTTATTATACCCTCTATCGTGCTTATCCTGCCGCGCCAAGAGACCCATCCGGTGGGGCCGAAACGATCTCTCCAAAGCAGGAAACGACCGCACCTGGAAACAATGTGCTCTTATCGTGCAAACTTTTGCTCAAAGCTCTCCTCTATGCAAGGCCCCAAAAATGAAGTCCGGCAGACAAGCCCGATGGAAATCCATGTCGAGCAGGCTCATGTTTCCTCTGACGGCGTGCAGTGAACCAGGGAAGGAGTCAACTGTGAACGAACAGCAAGAGAAACGGCTGGTAAACAGAAGGCGGTATGTCGAAGTCGAAGGGAAGTTTCTGTCCCTGATCGTTTTTGGCACGAGCCTATTGGGATAGACTCTAAGTCTGCGCAGGCAGAATTCCCGGAAAAGGCCGCCCTGCTGGCATTCCAATTCCTGTGTGCGGAAACATGGGATTTCATAAAGAATTGATCTCCTGGTTATGCTCACATTGCTTCGTCATTCCGGGTATCATCTTAAATATCTGAGAATCGATGTGAAGGAAAGGAGCCGATATGCCGGAAGTAGGAGAGGCTGCGCCGGACTTTACTCTGCTGGACAATAAGGGAGAGACTGTGGCGCTTGCAGATTTGCGCGGGAAGACGGTCGTGCTGTTTTTCTATCCGAAGGCCGACACGCCCGGCTGCACGATCGAGGCCTGCAGTTTCCGGGATGCGAAGGCGAACTACGACGAGGCGGATGTGGTGATCCTGGGGATCAGCCCGGACACCGTCAGGTCGCAGGAGAGGTTCGCCACGAAGTTCGAATTCCCCTATCGCCTGCTGGCGGACCACGACCATGCGGTCGCCGAGGCTTACGGCGTTTGGGCGGAGAAGTCAATGTACGGCAAGAAATATATGGGAATCGACCGAACGAGTTTTGTCATCGGGCCGGACGGCACGCTGAGCCATGTCTTCCGCAAAGTCAAAGTGGACGCCCATGCGGACGAAGTGCTGAAAGCGCTGAAAACGAGTTATTAAGCCGCTTGAGAACAGGGTCATTCAGTTTTCGCCAACGAGCTGTATCCGCGTCCGCGCAGGCGGACCTTCGGCCGGAGGCCTCAAGCGAAGGACTTTAGTCCATCGTGCCACGCGAACGTTCACAGAGGGAAAACCGAATGCCCTTGGCTTGAGAATGGGTGAGAAGGAGTACGACGATAGAACCAACGGTGGATAAACGCGATTTTGATGTCGTGACGTTTGGGGAGACGATGCTGCGGCTGAGCGCACCGAACTTCAGTCGATTGGAAGAGGCCGTCTCGCTGGATGTGCGGGTCGGAGGGTCGGAGTCGAATACGGCGGTCGCGCTGGCCCGCCTCGGGCTGCGGGTGGCCTGGTGGAGCAAACTGCCCGCGAACCCCCTGGGCCGCCGCATCGAGAACGAGATCAGGCGCTGGGGCGTCGATACCTCCGGCATGCTCTGGGACGAACTGCCGGGGGCAAGAACCGGCCTCTACTTCCTCGATTTCGGAGTCGCTCCGCGCGGCATCGATGTCTACTACGACCGGGCCGCCTCGTCCGCCAGCCGCATCACCGCGCATGAGATCGATGCCGACCGCATCGCCAGCGCCCGCCTGCTGCATCTGAGCGGCATCACCCCTGCTCTCAGCCCCTATGCCGCCAAAGCCGTCCTGCGCGCCCTCGACATCGCCAAAGAGGCCGGAACCCGCGTCTCGTTCGATGTAAACTATCGGGCTAAACTCTGGTCGCCGGAAGAGGCGCGGCGCGAACTGGAGCCGATGCTCTCCCGCGTCGATGTTCTGCTCTGTCCGCTCTCCGACGCCGAGGCGCTGTTCGGTATCACAGGCACGGGCGCGGAGGTCGCCCGCACCTTCCGCGAGAACTATGGCGTCGATTCGGCGGTCATCACCTGCGGCGGCGATGGCGCGGTCGCCTGCGACGATGCCGGAGACTGGGCGGCGACGCCCTTCGCGCTTGGCCAGATCGTCGATCGCGTGGGGGCGGGCGATGCCTTCAACGCCGGTGTCCTGATGGGCTATCTTCAGGGCGACCTGAAGCTTGGCCTGGAGTACGGCACCGCGATGGCCGCACTCAAACACACTATGCCCGGCGACCTGCTGCTCTCGACCCGCGCCGAGATCGAGATCGCCCGCTCCCGCAGCCACAGCAGCATCCGCCGGTAAGGATCTTTTCAGGAGGTCATGATGAAACTTCAGATGGGACAACGCGAACTGGAGCTCGGCGGCAGTTATCTCGGCAGTCTGCGGGATTCGAACGCGATCCTGCACGATCCTGTAGAACTGCGGGATCGGATGGATGCGGACGGCTATCTGCTGCTGCGCGGGCTGCAGTCGGTCGAGAAAGTCACGGCAGTGCGCGATATGCTGCTGGCGAATCTGGATACCAGCGGACAGATCGACCGTAACTTTCCCCTGGAGCAGGGTGTGATGAAGGAGGGAGGACGCGGCGCTTTTCTGGGCGGCAGCAAAGCTCTGACGCGCAGTCAGACCTTTCTCGATCTCGTCGAGTCGGCGCATATCATGGACTTCTTCGCCAGCTTCCTGCGCTCGGATGTCCTGACGTTCGACTACAAGTGGCTGCGCGTCGTGGCACCCGGCGATTTCACAGGCGCGCACTACGACATCGTCTATATGGGGCGCGGCACCCACAGCCTCTACACCTGCTGGACCCCGATTACCGACGTAAGCTACGATATGGGTCCGCTGGCGATCCTTGTCGGCTCGCATCGCGGCGCAGGCTACGAGCGCGTTCGTGCCACCTACGGGCAGATGGACGTGGACCGCGACCATGTGACCGGAGCGTTCTCGAACGACCCGGTCGAGATGGTAGAGAAGTTCGGAGGACAGTGGCAGACCACCGAGTTTCAGCGCGGCGACGTCCTCCTCTTTGGCATGTATACCATGCACGGCTCGATCACCAACACCAGCAATCGCTTCCGTCTCTCCTGCGATACCCGCTATCAGCGCGCCGACGACCCGGCGGACGAACGCTGGATAGGCGACAACCCGCCCGCCCACTACGCCTGGACGACAGGCGAGACCGTTCCCATGGAAGAAGCCCGCAAAAACTGGAACATCTAAGTAGGCCCGTATAGTCCCTTCGTACTTTTCCCGGCAATGAAATCCCGTAAGCACAAAATACGAAGGAACTGCGCACGATTGTTTAGTTCGCTAACTCTGCGGTGCGACTTCCAGGTTGTGGAGCAGGAAGGCCCACTGGTCGGCCTGCTCTTCGAGGATTTTGGTCATGGGTTTGCCTGCGCCGTGTCCGGCTTTGGTCTGGACGCGAATCAGCGCTGGAGCGGCGCCGGCCTGAGCGGACTGCAGGGCCGCGGCGTATTTATAGGAATGCGCAGGCACCACACGGTCGTCGTGATCGCCGGTGGTGACGAGGACCGCCGGATATTTCGTGCCGGGCTTCAGGTTGTGCAGGGGCGAGTAGGCGTAGATCGCCGCGAACTGCGCTGCATCTTCGCTGCTGCCGTAGTCGGCTTTCCAGGCCCAGCCTATGGTGAACAGATGGAAGCGCAGCATGTCCATCACACCGACTGCAGGGAGCGCAGCGCCGAACAGATCCGGGCGCTGATTGAGCGTTGCGCCGACGAGCAGCCCCCCATTCGAGCCGCCCGCGATCCCTATCCTGCCGGAGCGCGTGATCTTCTCCGCGATCAGATACTCCGCTGCCGCGATGAAGTCGTCGAACACGTTCTGTTTGTTCAGCTTCGTGCCGCCCTGATGCCACTCTTCCCCGTACTCTCCGCCGCCGCGCAGATTGGCGATAGCGACCACGCCCCCTCGTTCCAGCCAGACCAGAGCCGACGGATCGAAACTGGGAGTGAGCGACACGCCGAACCCACCGTAGCCGTACAGATAGACCGCGTTCGAGCCATCCCGCTTCAGATCCCTCCGGTGCGTCAGGAACATCGATACTTTCGTGCCGTCTTTGCTCTTATAGAAGACCTGCTGGGTCTCGTACGGAGACGGGTCGAACTTGATCTCCGGCTCACGAAAGAGCGTACTCTGCCCCGTCGCCGCCTCATAACGATAGAGAGTGGTCGGATAGAGGTAGGAGGTAAAAGCGTAGAAACATTCGGTGTCGGTGCGCTTGCAGGAGAAGCCGCCGATCGAACCCAGAGCAGGCGTCTCCAGCTTCTTCTGGAACTTCCCCGCCAGGTCATAGAAACGGACTTCCGTATAGGCGCTGTGCAGGTAGCTGGCGATAAACCGGTCGCCAAGCATCGCGATGTCGCGCAGGACGTCCGGGTCTTCGGGGATCAGCGTCTTCCACTGCGACGGATCCGGATGCGTCAGATCGACCGAAATCACTTTGCTGCGCGGAGCGTCCTTGTCCGTCAGGACATAGAACGTGCGTTCGTCATGGCCGAGGTAGGAGTAAGAGGCGTCGAAAGCGTCGAACAGCGGAATGACCGGAGCCGTCAAGTCGGGGCTGTTGGGACTGCCCAGGTCTTTGTAGCAGAGACGATTGCGCCGGTCGGTGCCTTCCGTCAGGGTCAGCAGCAGATAGCGGCCGTCGTCGCTCATCAGGGAGTAGATGCCCCAGTCGGGCTGATCGGGGCGCTCGTAGATCAGGATGTCTTCGCTCTGCGGGGTTCCGATCCGATGGTAGAGGAGTTTTTTGTCGCGGTTGGCCTGCTGCAGCGCGGCCCCTTCGGCGGGCTCGGGAAAGCGGGAGTAGAAGAAGCCGGCATTGTCATGCGTCCAGGAGAAGCCGGAGAACTTGACCCATTGCAGCGCATCTTCGCGATCCTCTGCGGTGTCGACGTCCCGCAGATGGACCTCCTGCCAGTCGGAGCCGCCCTGCGAGAGCGAATAGACGAGGAGTTTGCCATTGGCGGAGACGCTGAAACCGTTGAGGGCGACCGTGCCGTCCGCCGAAAGAGCGTTGGGGTCCAGGAGCAGACGCGGTTCCGCCTCGGCGGTGTCCTGGACATAAAGAACGGACTGGTTCTGCAGGCCGTTGTTGCGGAAGTAAAAAGTGCGTCCGCCCTCCTGAAAAGGCAGACTATAGCGCGGATAGTCGTAGAGTTCGGTAAGGCGATCCCGCAAAGCCGCGCGCTCGGGCAGCTGGTTCAAGTAGGCGTAGGTGACCTCATTTTGGCGCGCGACCCACTCTGCGGTCTCCTCGGAGTTGGCATCTTCCAGCCAGCGATACGGGTCCGCGACAGACGTGCCGAAGTAGTCGTCGGTAACGTCTTCTTTGCGCGTGTCCGGATAAGAGAGCGGTTCCTGGCGAAGATTGGCAGCGATCGCAGCGCCGATCAGCGGAGCGACTGCAGAAAAAATCAGGTGCAAGCAGTCCATTCGGGTCGTGGACTCCGATCATAAAGACTCCTGACCGCGATATCTTTAAGCAGACAGGGCATGGATGAATTCACCGCAGAGCGCCCGCACTCCTCTTTTTGTTCCTGAGTTCCTGAGCATCATGACCTGAGAAATTCGGACAGTGGTTTTAAGAATGAGCGGCATCAGAAGGCGGCACGGCATCCGCAGGCGAATGTCAGATCGATTGGCGAGTTCTGCGTGTCGGACTTCCCTCCATGATAGTGAGTGACTTTGTTCGTGGCGGGATCGAAAATTACGATGTCGGCGAGGCCCTGGGCGAGGTAGAATGGCAGACTGATCTCGGTATCCTTCTTCTCGTATCCTTTGCTGATAATCTCGATGACCACAGCGGGAATTTCGGTGCAGAGACTGTCAAGCTCCGTCGGTTCGGCACAGAAGATGCTGATGTCGGGCCGTTTAATAGAGCCATCTGGAAAGAGTATCGTCAGGTCGGCAACCGAAACGCAGTGACACGAATCGGTCGATCCGACATTCGCACGGATACTGCGCCGGATGTCGTCGATTTTCTTTTGATGACGAAATACTGGCGAGCCTTCCCAGACAGGCAGACCGTTCACGTACTCGAGTTTGATCCCAATATCCCAGGCATGATCTTCCATGGCTTCCGTCAAAAGACGGAATGGAGAAGGCTGATCTGCCTTCTCCAGAGATTTTGGAGCCGCCGTAATTTTCGTCCGATGAAGTTTACTTTGGGCCATATCGGCCTCGCTTTCATGAGAGACTGCTCTCTCTACTTCTTGGCGTCCGCCGCGGCGGGGCGGGATTTGGAGAGGAGCCAGGTGTAGAGTTCCGGATTGTTGTAGGTCTCTGTCCAGGAGTCGTGACCGGCTTCGGGATAGAGCGTCAGTTTGACGTCGCCGCC
>JAYTGR010000308.1:0-5896 GCA_043733205.1 Chthonomonadaceae bacterium | reverse complement strand
CGAAGCCTTCGATGATCTATCAATATGTGCGCGGCATCACCTCGATACCGCCGGATCTGATCGAACGCATCGCAGCGGTGACACGCGTCCATACCGATTTCTTCGACCCCGAAAAAGACGGCCGCTCCGCGTTCGGCCTTCCCGCCGATCAGCCCTCTCCCGAGGGAGGCATCTCCGTTCTGCACTCGCCCAGCGCGGAGCCCACAACGCGTCTGCGTGTCGCCGCCGACCTCAAACAACTGATGGCGATAGCGACGGTTCAAAGCCGCCCGCAGCGCGATCGCACAGCCTATCGATCCTCCCTGGAACAGATTTTTGCCCTCGCGCACGCCACCGGGAACGCGAAACAGGAGGCGGTCGTCCTCTGGAAACTGGCGGCTCTGAAAGTGGAGGAGAACGACTTTACCGGAGCCGAGCAGAACTTCCTGACGGCACGCGATATCTTTCAGAACGAGGGCTCGGAAGAAAATCGTCAGATGCTGACGCTCGCGCTCGCGGACGCCTATCTGCATCAGGGCAATTTCGATACTGCCCGTGGCTATCTCGACGAGCTGGCGACAGGGAACGACCCGAATCTTCTCTATCGTACACAGATCGAAATGGGCATGCTCTCCTTCCGCCAGCACGATCACGCCGGCGCGCTCAAGAGTTTCTGCAAGGCCGCCGAGCATCTCCAAAAAATCGACCCCGAAAAACGGGAGCCGACGGCGCTGCTTTCCCTGATCGGTAATCTCGCCGACATCGTGCGGGCTGCCGGTCACTATGAAGAGGCGATCATGCTCTGGAGCCGCTGCCTGCAGCAGGCCACGACTGAGCGGAAAGCCGACGCTTTTCTGGAATCTATCATCGAGATCGCGCAGTGCTGCACCCTTATGGGACGCCTGGGCGAAGCCAAACAGCGCCTGGAACTGGCTTCTGTCCTGGCTGGCTTCCTGTTCGAAGACGAGAGTCGTCTGAGCATCGCCCGCGCTATGCTCGCCGATGTGCTGGTAACGCTCGGACATCTGGACAGCGCCAAAGAAAACGCGCGCGCGGCGATGCGCATCGCCAACAAAGTGCGCTCCGCCCGGCCGACCATTATCGCGTGCATGGCCCTTGCGGAAACCTATCTGGCCGCAGGCCAGTGGAGCGACGCTCTGGACTATACGCAGGAGGCGCTCGACGAGGCCAAAGCATCCAAACGCACCCGCGAAATCGCTCAGATTCGAGAACTCCGGTCCCGTGCTTTCCTGCGTAAGGAAGAAGACACGCACACCGGCGGCAATACTGCAGGCGCGCAGGAGGCGCTGCGCCAGGCCTTTGCGGAAGCCAGTCAGGCGATGGAGTTCGCTACCAAGGCCGATTCCGTTGCCGAACAGGTCTCCGCGCATCTCGCGCTCGCCCGCTGCTACTTCCGTCAGGAAGACGGTGAGGCCGCCGAGCGGGAAGCCCATAATGCCCTGGAACTGACCGCCGAAGGCGGCGTCGGTCTGCACAGGCTTCTGGGTGAGGACGCCGACAATCTCCCGGAACTGATGCTCTCCCCGGATGTCGATCTGCCGAGTCTGTTTGCAGGCCGACGGGTCCATCTGCCCTCTCTGGAGTGGCAGGCCCTCTATATGGAAGGTACGCTCCGAGCTTCTCGCCTGGGACCGGGAGAAGGTTTTGCCTCCATACGTGATGCTGCGCAGACGCTGACCCAGATGCTGTCTACGCTGACGCAGTCGGAAGCCGTTCACTTCCAGCAGCGCCATCCGCAAGTGTCGGATGTCTTCGCCAAACTGTCACAGTTTGCCCTCTCCGAGGGTGACCGCCAGGAGACCACTCTCCTTCTCGAGAGCGCACGCTGGCTGCAGATTCCGTCGCACCTCTTACTAGAAAAGAAAAACGGAAACGGCAAAGGCAAAGGCCACTAACGCTTTCAAAGCGGAGGCTTTCTCCTGCTGTGTGTCCGGAGTCACAACGCCCCTCACCGCACTGACTGCGGTGAGGGGCGTTTGTGCTGAATCGTCTGGAGGGCAGAACCCATCGAGGAAGCGTCTCAGGCTCTTTTCCCGGACTCGTTATTGAGGGTCTCTGGTCCAGGACCCGTCCGGATGGAGGATTGTGCCTTCGGAATAGTGCAGATCGCCCTACGCGTCGTAGGCGGCGGCAGGAACGGAGTAAGAGACGCAACCGGCGGTATAAGTGCCGCTCGCAGTGAGTTCGCTGCCATCCGCATAGAGGACATGCGCGCTGGTCACCGCACAGACCGAAAATTTAGGGGGTCCGCCGACGTCGCCCCAGCCTTCTGCCAGAGCGACGCAGAGCGCTAAGACCAGCAGCGAGAGCGAGACGACTGTCGTACGGGAAAAACGGCGCAGGCCAGCGGTAAGTGTGTTCATTGCTATTCTCCTTCTAGCGCAGAGGTGCCTTTCAGAGCACTGGGTTCAGTAACAGCTCGTCCGTCGGGCTGTTCTGATAAGGAGAACGGGGGGAAGCGACACGATCTAACAGGACGCACGCAGAACTTTTAACAATTTTTTCCGGAGGATAAAAAATGGATGCAGTTCAGGGGGATATGTCTGCAAAGGGGCGGGAGAGAAGCCGCACACAGCACCTGATCGAAACAGCGGAACTGGCGGCCGCCTTGGAAAGTCACGCCCCGGCTCTGCGTATCGTGGATATGCGGGGCTATGTGCGCACCCAGACAGCGGAGGATGGCGTTCAGACCGCCATCTACACAGGCGCGGAGGCGGAGTATGCCGCCGCGCATATACCGGGAGCCGTCTATCTCGACTGGACCCGCGACATCGTCGATCTGGAGGATCCGATCCCGGCACAGATCGCAGGAGCCCGCAAAATGCAGCAGGTTCTGGAAGCTGCAGGGATCGGCGACGGCCAGCAGATCGTGGTTTACGACGCGCATCCCGCCGCCCAGTTCGCCACACGCTTCTGGTGGGCGCTGCGCTGTTACGGACACACGAATGTCCGGGTGCTGAACGGCGGCTGGGCGAAATGGCAGGAGGAGGGCAGACCGACGACGGCGGAGGTTCCGGCCTGTCCCCCAGCCGTGTTCAGCCCACATCCGCAGCCGGGGTGGCGCGCGACCGCAGACGAGGTGCGGGATCTGCTGCTGCACACAGAAGGCGTTCTGCTTCTGGATGCCCGCGATGAGGGCCAGTACAGCGGGCGTATTCGGCGCGGGAAACGCGGCGGCCATATCCCCGGTGCCAGACATCTGCCCCGTGAAGCCTTCTTTCAGCCGGACGGCACGTTTCGAATCACCGCAGAACTCGCCTCGGTCGCAGCAGACACAGGCGCTCAGCCGGAAGATCGTATCGTCGCCTACTGCAACGGCGGCGTTGCGGCCACTTCCGTGCTGTTTGTCCTCTCCATTCTGGGTTTCCCGCACCTTACCAACTACGATGGCTCGTGGAACGAATGGGCCGACCGCGAGGAACTCCCGGTCGAATAAAGGAAATCCGGCAGGAGTCTGCCCTGCTGCCGTGGAAAAAAGAGTGTGTGAACCTGGAGCCTGACAAGTCTATAGCCGCACACACAAGCCCTCTCCTCACCCGCGCCGAAATCGCGACGCTGGCGGGGATGACCCTGTGTGTCGCCAGTCTGTTTCTGACATGGAAGCGGCAGCCGGTCGAGCAGACGCTGCTGCACTCCATGCCGGCTGCCTTGGTTTTGAACGTGCCTTCCGATTTTCCGGTAAAAGGCTTCGACCTGCCTCTGCACTGGCCTCTGACGTTTTGCGCGGTCCTCTGCGGGGTCAGCCTGCTGATCCTGCCGAAGCCGCATAACCGCTCGCGGTGGGCGGCCTTTCAGATCACATTGGCGGCTGTCTGTCTGCTTCTCCCCCTGATACGCTTTGCTCTGCAGCCAGGCGTTATCGCCGCCCTTCTGGGCGGCAGCCTGGTGCTTTTTGGAGCCCTGGAGCGGTTTGGAATCGGCGAAACGCAGCGCAGCAAAGAGGATGTCTGATGTTCACGAGGACGTTTGGCGGGCACTTTCCCCTGCAGGGCAGTTTTTTTTAAAAGGAAGCAGGGAGGCTTGCTTGTGAGAGCGAATAGGGAAGCATCACATCTGGTGGGAACATTCGAATATCAGCGAAATAGCAGGCGACGCTGCCTCTGCTGCAGTCCGCATCGCCTGGAACGGGGGTCTTTATGAAAGCTGTCATCATGGCCGGTGGTGAAGGAACGCGCCTGCGTCCGCTGACCTCCCAACGCCCCAAGCCGCTTACTCCGGCTCTCAATATGCCCATCATGGAGCATATCGTGCTGCTGCTCAAGCAGTACGGCATCAAGGACATCGTTGTTACGCTGCACTACCTGGCAGATGAGATAGAAAACTATTTCGGGGACGGCTCCGAGTGGGGAGTCAATATCGTCTATTCGGTCGAGGACACGCCGCTCGGCACTGCAGGCAGCGTCAAACAGGCTGAGGAGTTTCTCAAAGACGACGCCTTCCTCATCATCAGCGGGGACGCGCTGACCGACATCAACATCGATACCGCCATCAAATTCCACCGAGAGAAGCAGAGCCTCGCCACCATCGTACTTTCCCACGTTCCCAATCCGCTGGAGTTCGGCGTCGTCATTACCGACGACAGCGGCCACATCCGCCGGTTCCTGGAAAAACCCTCCTGGGGGGAGGTCTTCTCCGATACCGTCAATACCGGCATGTATATCCTGGAGCCCTCCATTTTCGACTATATGGAGATGGGCAAAAGCTACGACTGGAGCCAGGACATCTTCCCGCAGATTCTCGCGGAGAACAAGCCTCTCTTTGGGTATGTGATGAACGACTACTGGTGCGATGTGGGCAACCTGCAGCAGTACCGCGAGGCGCAGTATACCGTCATGGACGGCCATACGCATGTACACGAAGGTCTCAAGGCGGACTATCGCAGCCAGGGTGTCTGGATCGGAGAGGGACAGGACATCGACCCGACGGCGAATATACGCCCGCCCGTCGTCCTCGGCAAGAACTGTAAGATCAAGGCCCATGCCATTATCGGCCCCTACTCGGTCATCGGCGACAACGCGATTATCGAGGAGAAGGCCGAAGTACACCGCAGTGTCCTCTGGGACAACGTCTATGTCGGCGCGGAGTCGAATCTATCGGGCTGCACCGTCTGTTCGCACGTTCAGATCAAGAGCAACGTCGTCATTCAGGAGGGCGCGGTGATCGGTTCGCGCTGCCGTATCGAGGACGACAGCACGATTCGGACGCAGATCAAACTCTGGCCCGACAAGCAGATCGAGGCGGGCAGCACCGTTACGATGAGCCTGATCTGGGGGCAGAGATGGGCGGGCACCCTCTTCCGAGGACAGGGCGTGATGGGCATCGCCAACATAGAGCTGACGCCGGATCTGGCCTGTAAACTCGGCGCGTCCTTTGGCGGCTACCTGAAGCGCGGCGCGACTGTCGTCACGAGCCGCGATTCCGGTCCGGTCGCCCGCATGCTGAAGCGCGCCATGATCTCCGGCCTGCTCTCCGTCGGCGTCAACGTGCTGGACATGCGTTCGATGCCCCTGCCGATCGCGCGGCACGGCATTCTGGGCACACAGGCCAGCGGCGGCGTCCATATCCGCCTCGCGCCCGACAATCCTAAAATGGCCCTGATCGAGTTCTTCGACGATCACGGCGTCTACCTCTCCACCAACGCCGAGCGCAAGGTCGAAACGATCTTCTTCCGCGAAGATTTCCGCCGTGTCGATGCCAATCAGGTGGGGCAGCTGGAGTTCGCGGGGCGGGGCGTGGAGCAGTACGCAGAATCGTTCTACCACCATCTGGACATCAAGCAGGTAAAAACGCGCAACCTGAAAGTGGTGGCGGATTTCGCTTTCGGCCGACTGGCGAACGTCTACCCGTCGATGCTGGGGCGGATGGGCTGCGATCTGATCGCTCTCAATGCCTATCC
>JAYTGR010000307.1:0-5907 GCA_043733205.1 Chthonomonadaceae bacterium | reverse complement strand
GGATTTTCGGCTGCAGGCTGCTGCGCAGGACGCATGCCGAGTGCAGTGAGCGCAAGCAGGCCTGCACAGACTGCGCCTGTCAAGCGCGCGTCATTGCGTTTTAAGGAACCGGTTTCGTACATTCGTATAAGCATCGTCGCTGCTCCGGAAATTAGAGATCGGCCTCTGATCGGTACACGGATCGGAGACTTCAAAGCACAGTGAGGACTCGCACTGCAGTTCCCCTCGTGAATACTTTTCTCCTGCCGAGTGGACACAAGCACCATTGTTTCCACTGCAAGCCGACGTTCTCCTGGAAGGAACCACCTCCGCCGGTGCCGAACAGACTCATAGGCGGTCGGTAAGAAGGGGAAAGCGAATGGTGTCATCCAGCCAGAGCGGCCATCCTCCTCCGCTGACGGCGGGAGCCCGTCTCATTCCAGGCGGGAAGGAAGAGCCTTTAACTTTCGGGGAGACGGCTGTTCTCCTTCCAAGAGGTCAGGAACACTCTCATGCGAATAGGAACAAGTGACGAAGAGAGCAGAAGTGCGCCGCAGTCTGGGCAGGCGGGGGCGAAAGTGCGTGTGGAGTGGCTGGGGCGAATGGAGTATCGGGTGGCCTGGGAACTGCAGCGCGAACGGGCGGCGCAGCGTCTGACAGGCGAGATTCCGGACACGCTGCTGCTGCTCGAACACCCGCCGACCCTGACGCTCGGACGTGCGGCCGACCGCAGTCATATCCTTGCGGCGGCGGAGAGACTGGAACGGGAAGGTGTCGCCGTCGTCGAAAGCGACCGGGGAGGGGATGTCACCTATCACGGGCCGGGCCAGCTCGTCGGCTATCCTATCTTCAATCTGCGGGAAGCGCCGCACCAGCCCGATCTGCACCGCTACGTTCGGAACATCGAAGAGACGATGATCCGAACCGTGGCGGCGTTCGGTATCGCTGCAGGGCGATTTCCCGGCTATCCCGGCGTCTGGACTGGTCTCGACACGCCGCATCCGACCAAGATCGCGGCGCTCGGTATCCGCCTTAGCCGCTGGATCACCCACCACGGCTTCGCGCTCAATGTCCAGACCGATCTGTCGCACTTCGATCTCATTGTGCCCTGCGGTATCCACGACTACGGCGTCACCTCCCTCACACGTCTCCTCGGCCGCACCGTCCCGCTTGCCGAGGTTCTGCCCGTCGTCATCGAGGCGTTTACGGAGGTATTCGGCCTGACCGTGGAGAATTCGCAGGCAGTATTGGATCCTCTTCCCACAACGAGATAAGACGGATCGAAGGAGTGGCGAGTTGATAGATACGGCGTTTCTGAAAGCGTTTACGGAAGTCCCTTCGGTCGGCACAGCCTGTCTGCCTGTCATGAATATGCTGGCGGAGCGGTTCGGCAGCGGCTTTGACCGCACCTTCGTCTCCGACGGCTTCTGTCTGTTCCAGAAGGCGGGAGCCGGACCGGAGGCGCTGAAAGTGGTCTTCGTCGCGCATGTCGACGAGGTGGGTGGGTGTGTCTACGGACCCTATGGCGATCTCGGATTCCTGACGCGGGCCTGGGGCAATGCACCGGAGCTGTTCGCCGGCTCCGAACTGCAGGCATTCGACTATCTGGCAGCGACGGGGGCAGACGCTTATCCCGTGCGCGGCGAAGTCGCGGAAGTCAACGGCGAGGACCGGATGCTGCTCTTCGGCGAGGGCATTCGGCCCTATCGCACGGGCTGGACTTTCCAGCAGGAGACCACCTTCGACGGCGATATCATCGACGGCAAGGCGCTCGATCCGCGTGTCACGGCCTACGCGGTAATGGAAGCGGTGCTGGCGCTGAACACCCCGGAGGCAGGGGCGCTGTTCGTGATGGCGGAGGAGTGCGCGATGGATGTGGCGCGCAAAGCGGTCACCTTCCTGCAGGAGCGCGCGCCCGCGCTGCAGCTGATCGCCAATGCCGACGTGCCCGGCCTCCAGAATATCGGAGAGGGCCGTCTGGAACTTCCCGCGATCCGTATTTTCGAGGGCCGCAACTTCATCGATCCGATGTTCGGGATTCGGGTCGCGGAAGTGATGGAGCAGCAGGGCGTGGAGTTTCATCTTTCGGCCGCCCGCAGCGGCAGCCAGACCCTGCTCTTCTCACCGATCGCGCCCACGCTCTCCATCGCCCTGCCGAGCAAAGGCGTCCACCTGCCGCGCGTCCTGATGAGCCTGCAGGGCACCGAACGCTGTATCACGCTTCTGCAGACCATCGGCGCGAATGCTCTGGACGGCAGACTGACCTTCTCACCCCTCGGGAACAGATAAACAACTGTCGATCCCACCGAACAGCGCGGGAACCGCATCGAGAGATGATAGGAAGACAGGGATAATTTTCGGCAAACCCATCCAATGTTCATCGCACAGCGGCAAATAGCCCGTAGGGCAGGAACTCTGCTGCATATATATAGCTTTTGAGGTATAGACAAGCACAGATTTTACATCTCAAAGGTTATATGCGGATCAAGGCAACATTGAGCGACTAATACGGTTTGTGAGCATCTGACATGCCATACGACATCATTTCCTGATCGCCATCGTCAAGTGTACGGCTGTTTAGTTCGCCCGTATTTAGCTGGTAAACAGTTGACGAAAAGTTGATACTATGATATGATAAGATCAGTGGTCAGCTTTTATGAGAGGGGAACAACAACTATGAGTCAGGTACTTGTCGTCGGTGCCGGACCTCGACGTTCTCATCTGATCGATCAGGGATTTGAGGGTACCGCCGTCCGAGTGATTCGCAAAGAGTGGGCGGTTTTCCTTCAGGCCCGCCGCAGCTCGGCCCCGGCGCTGGTCATCTATGATCTGGCAGGGGTGAATACGCCACAGACGGATGTACTGTTGCAGCTTCCCGCCAGGATGCCGGAAACCGGCGTTCTTTATCTCGCCGGAACGGATGTAACCGGCTTAGAAAGTCTGAGCAGCGCATTACAGCAGCCCAACGTCGATTTCGTTCTGGACACGGACAATCCGCGCGAACTGCGCCTGCGGGCCAATCGTCTTTTGGCACGGAGCAGCAGACCTGGAAGTGCGACGAATAAGGTTGAGAACGGCATTGCCTCGCCCCCGCACGGCGCGCTGCAGCACATGGCACCGTTGCTGCATGCCCATAATGGTCGTCTGGATGCCCGCGCAGTCAGCACACTCTACGGGGTGTCGCTGGCGTCTCTGTCTCGTGCGCTCGGCCGGTCGGAGCAGGCTGTGCATAAAACACCGACCAGTCCAGGAATCCAGTCTGGACTGCGTGTTTACGAGCGGATTGCCGCTATGCTTCTGCGTCTGACGGGCTCAGAGATCGGCCTGCGAACCTGGATGCAGGCGAGCAATCCGGAACTGGAAGAAGAGACTCCTCTAACCCTGCTTCTCAACGGGGAGGGAGAGGTCGTAGCAGAACTGCTCGAAGACGTTTTGCGCGGTGAGCCCGCCTGATGCTCACCGAACCCGCCTTACGCAGAGTACTTCCAACGCTGCCGACTTGCACTTTCGAAGGTATTCTCTATCGTGCCGTAGACCTGGAAGCGCTCTTCGGCTTTCACCAACCTACACCTTATCCGCACCCCTTGCCTCTCTTTAGCGAAGGGGCGCGGCAATGGGGCGCACGGTATACGCCGATTGGCGGGCCAGCGTCACTCTATCTGGCTCTAGACCCACAAACTGCATATGCAGAAGCCAATCGTATACATACACAAGTTTGGGCCAGCGCGACAGCAAATGCACCTGCGCTGCCACCGACCGTTCTGATCTATTCGGGGGCGTCTTGATCGCATACTGGACATAACGGATGCGTCTATCCGGCAAGCTCTCCATACAACAGATCAAGAACTGCTCCGTCCCTGGCGTTTAGCACAGGCACGCGGTCATGTCGTCGCAACACAGCGGTTAGGACAGGCGGTATTCGACTGCAGTGTTCTTCAAGCTATTCGCTATCCTTCGGCTCAGTCATCAGGAGCGCACTGTCTCATGGTATTTCCTGACAGACTGGTTACGCCTGCCTACGTAGAAACGATGGATCAGCACTTCAATATTCCTCAAAGAATCCCCTGACACGTAAACGCTAGAAGACTAAATTGTCGTCCCTCTACCTTCCCTGAATTTTAGAGCGTCCGCAACTTTTACAGTGGGGAGTTGGTCTATATAGGTGGGAGATATCACCATGGAACAACTGTTAGACGAAATTCGAGAGCACATTGGGGATCCAGATATAGAGGCGAAACTTTGGGATAATAAACCCCATTTTAACCAAATATGCAGTAGCTTGGATACGATCGGAGACACACAATATGCCATTGATGCGTACTTTAACTCTGAATGCGGGGAAACGCTTGGAGCTCTTTATATTGCTGTATACGGGCTTTTTTTTAGGCATTTATATTGCAACAAGATGCTGTCTTTCATACTGTGCTTGGTCGCTAACAGGAACCCACCATTTTTGTGAATGAACCGGCAGTATCCCCGATTTGCGGTTGTCGTGTATACTATACTGGCCTCTTCCCTGTCCTATTTGGCACCAACCTACCTTCATTGGAGCAACCAGACACCATGTTAGCGCATGAGATACGCCGGAAGTATATCGAATTTTTTCAGAGCAGGGGACATCTGCATCTGCCGGGGGCGCCGCTGACCCCGATCGATGCGCTCGGCAATCCCGACACCTCCACCCTCTTCACCAGTGCGGGCATGCAGCAGTTCAAGCCCTTCTTCACGGGCGCCGCTACGCCGCCGCAGACCCGCATCGCCACCGTGCAAAAATGCTTGAGAACGAACGATATCGACAGCGTCGGAGACTATTCCCACTGTACGCTCTTCGAGATGCTCGGCAACTTCAGCTTCGGCGACTACTTCAAAGCGGAAGTCATCCCGTGGACCTGGGAGTTTCTGACGCAGGTCGTCGGACTGGACAAGGACCGGTTCTGCGCGACCGTCTACATCGAAGACGATGAGGCGTTCCGCATCTGGCATGAGGTTATCGGACTGCCGGAAGACCGCATCCATCGGCTGGGCGCGGACAAGAACTTCTGGCCTGCCGATGCTATCGTCGAAGGGCCGAACGGGCCGTGCGGACCCTGCTCCGAAGTCTTCTATCGCGTCGCGCCGCTGGAGGAGATGACCTCCGATCCCGCGCTCACGCCCACCGAACGCTACCTCCTCGACGACAAAGCGGGCCGCTGGCTGGAGGTCTGGAACAACGTCTTCACGCAGTTCAACCGCAGCGAAGAGCCGAGCGGCGCGCCCCTGCTGACGCCCCTGCCCAAGAAAAACAACGATACCGGTGCCGGCCTCGACCGCATCGCGCTGGTCTCGCAGGGCAAAGAGAGCGTTTTCGAGACCGATCTGTTCGGCCCGACCCTGGATCAGATTGCCGCCCTCTCGGGCAGGCCCTACGGCGGCACGATGGACCCCGTCGATTTCGCGTTCCGCGTCGTGGCGGAGCACACCCGCTCCATGACCTTCTGCATCGCCGACGGCATTCTTCCGTCCAACGAAGGCCGCGGCTACGTGCTGCGCTATATCATGCGCCGCGCCATCCGCTACGGCAAATCCGTGCTGGGGTTCGATGCGCCCTTCCTGCACGAGGTCGCGCCCAAAATCATCGCGCAGATGGGCGATTTCTATCCCGAACTCCACGAGCGCCGGGAGCTGATTCTCAAGACCATCCAGCGCGAAGAAGAGGGCTTCCGCAAGACCCTCGACAACGGCATGGGCCGACTGGAAGAGATGCTCTCCAGCCCCTCCCTGCAGGCGTCGAAGATCCTGCCCGGCCGCGAGATCTTCTCCCTCTACGACACTTTTGGCTTTCCTTTGAAACTGACGGAAGAGATCGCGCAGGAGCACGGGTTCGCGCTCGACATGGCTGGCTTCGAAGCGGCGATGGAGGAGCAGCGCGTGCGCTCCCGCGCCGCAGGC
>JAYTGR010000306.1:0-5907 GCA_043733205.1 Chthonomonadaceae bacterium | reverse complement strand
CCGCAGGGTTTCGCGGGCATGTCGCCGGACCTGGCGTTCAACACCGCCATCAGCTTCGTGACCAACACCAACTGGCAGTCCTATTCGGGCGAGAGCGCCGCCAGCCATTTCTCGCAGATGGCCGGCCTCACGGTGCAGAACTTCGCTTCCGCCGCCGCAGGCATCGCTGTCGCCGCCGCCCTGGCGCGGGCGTTCGCGGCCAACCGCGGCGAAACCATCGGCAATTTCTGGGCCGACCTCGTGCGCATCACACTCTACATCCTGCTCCCTGGCGCCATCGTCATCGGCCTGACCCTGGCCGCCCTCGGCGTGCCGCAGACCCTGCTGGCGCACGTCGACGCGGGCACGGTTGAAGGCGCCAAGCAGACCATCGCCCTTGGCCCCATCGCCAGCCAGGAAGCCATCAAACAACTGGGCACCAACGGCGGCGGCTTCTTCAACGCCAACTCCGCCCATCCCTTCGAGAACCCGACGCCGCTCTGCAACTTCATACAGATGCTCTCGATCTTCCTGATCCCTGCCGGACTCACCTACACGTTCGGCAAGATGGTCGGCAACACGCGGCAGGGCTGGGCGCTCTTCGGCGCGATGAGCACGCTGTTCCTGATCGGAGCCACCGTCTGCTATACGTCGGAGATGAAAGGCGTTCCGCGCACTGCCGCTGCGGACATCAACCTGGCGATCACAGCCTCCGATACGCAGCCTGGCGGCAATATGGAGGGCAAGGAGACCCGCTTCGGCATCATCGCCTCCACGCTCTTCGCCACCATTACGACAGATGCCTCCTGCGGGGCCGTCAACTCGATGCACGACAGTTATACGCCGATTGGAGGCCTAGTGCCTCTGTTCAACATCATGACAGGAGAGGTCATTTTCGGAGGTGACGGCTCCGGTCTCTACGGCATGCTGATGTACGCGGTGCTCTCTGTCTTCATCGCAGGACTGATGGTCGGGCGCACGCCGGAATATCTCGGCAAGAAGATCGAACAGTACGAGGTGAAGATGGCGATGCTGGCGATGCTGGTGCTGGCAGCGGACATTCTCTGCTTTACCGCCATCTCCGCCAACCTGAATCTGCCGCCCCTCAAATCCTCGGAGACCTTCACCGATAAGCAGGCGACAGCCGAGGCAGGCATGGTCTGGTCGGCGAAGCTCAACCACGTCAACAACAGCAGCCCAAGCAGCTACTATGGGGCGACTTATAACAACGTCAACAACAGCGGCGCGCATGGCTTCTCGGAGATTCTCTATACCTACACGTCGGCCACAGGCAACAACGGCTCGGCCTTCGCCGGGATCACCGCCAACACGCCCTACTACAACTACACGATAGGCATCGCGATGCTGGTCGGACGCTTCCTGATGATCATTCCGCTGATGGCCATCGCAGGCAGTCTGGCGAAGAAGAAGACCATTCCGGAGAATGCCGGCACCTTCCCCACCGATACCCCGGTGTTCGCGATCCTGCTGATCGGTATCATCGTGGTCGTCGGGGCGCTGACCTTCTTCCCTGCCATTGCGCTGGGTCCGATCGTCGAGCACCTTCAGATGCTGCAGAAAAGTCTGTTCTAATCGATCTATTCTAATCCAGCCGTGTTCCAAACGGTGGATGGAGATAAATGCCAATGGCAACGCAACTACAACAGGCTCCCGATTCCGGGCCGCTCCCTGAACCGTCAGGGGGGTCGGGAGGCAGCCTTCGACCGAAGAACGCGCCGAAGTCGCTGTTCGATCCACAGATCCTTAAGCGCGCCTCAGTCGACGCCTTTCGCAAGCTCGACCCACGCCTGGTCGCAAAAAACCCGGTCATGTTCGTCGTAGAGGTGGGAAGCGTCATCACCACCTACTACTTCTTCAAGCAGCTGCTGGGCCACGGCACGGACACCTGGTTTGTCGGACAGGTCTCGATCTGGCTCTGGTTCACGGTCCTCTTCGCCAACTTCGCCGAGGCGATGGCGGAGGGCCGGGGCAAAGCGCAGGCCGACACGCTCCGCAAAGCCAAATCCGACAGCGTGGCGCGGCGTCTGATAAATGGCGGCAAGACCGAAGAGACGGTGCCCGGCACGGCGCTCCGCAAAGGCGATCTGATCGTCTGTGAAGCGGGAGAGGTCATCCCAGGCGACGGCGAAGTGATCGACGGCATCGCCAGTGTGGACGAATCGGCTATCACCGGAGAGTCCGCGCCGGTGATCCGCGAGAGCGGCGGCGACCGCAGCGCGGTCACGGGCGGCACGAAAGTGCTCTCCGACCGCATCGTGATCCGTATCACGTCCAACCCCGGCGAGACCTTTATCGACCGCATGATCGCGCTGGTAGAAGGCGCACAGCGGCAGAAGACGCCGAACGAGATCGCCCTCTCTATCCTGCTGGCCGGTCTGACGATCATCTTCCTGCTGGCAGTTGTGACCCTGCAGCCCTACGCGATCTACAGCGTCCGCTCGGCAGGCGCCGGCACGCCGCCATCGATCACGATTCTGATCTCGCTGCTGGTCTGCCTGATCCCGACCACCATCGGCGGCCTGCTCTCCGCGATCGGTATCGCGGGCATGGACCGCGTTATGCAGCACAACGTGCTGGCTATGTCGGGCAAAGCGGTCGAAGCGGCGGGCGACGTCAATACCCTGCTGCTCGATAAGACCGGAACCATCACGCTCGGCAACCGCCAGGCCGTTGAATTCATTCCCCTGCCGGGCGTGGAGATCGACGAACTGGCTGACGCCGCGCAGCTCTCCTCCCTGGCGGATGAGACGCCGGAAGGCCGCAGTATCGTCGTGCTGGCGAAAGAGAAATACGGCCTGCGCGGCCGCGAGATGAGCCATAAGGACGCAGAGTTCATTCCCTTTACCGCCCAGACGCGCATGAGTGGCGTCAATATGGACGGCAAAATGGTGCGCAAGGGCGCGGCGGCCTCCGTCAAAAGCTGGGTTGTGGAGCAGGGCGGCAGCGTGTCGAGCGAACTCGACGCGATCGTCACCCGCATCTCCTCGCTGGGCGGCACCCCGCTGGCCGTAGCCATGAACGACAAGCCCCTCGGCGTCATCTACCTGAAGGACGTCGTCAAAGGCGGCATGCGCGAACGGTTCGACCAGCTGCGCGCCATGGGCATCAAGACCATCATGATCACGGGCGATAACCCGCTGACCGCCAAGTCCATTGCCGAAGAGGCGGGCGTGGACGACTTTCTGGCGGAAGCGACGCCGGAAGCCAAGATGGCGCTCATCAAGCAGGAGCAGCAGGGCGGCAAACTCGTCGCCATGACAGGAGACGGTACCAACGACGCTCCCGCACTGGCGCAGGCCGATGTCGGCGTCGCGATGAATACGGGAACGCAGGCGGCCAAAGAGGCCGGGAACATGGTCGATCTGGACAGCAACCCGACCAAGCTGATCGAGATCGTCGCCATCGGCAAGCAGCTGCTGATGACGCGCGGTGCGCTGACGACGTTCAGTATCGCCAACGATGTTGCCAAGTACTTCGCGATCATTCCCGCTATGTTCGCCTCGACCTATCCAGTGCTGAACACGCTGAACTTCCTGCATCTGACCAACCCGCAGACGACGCCCTTCTCAGCAGTGCTGGCTGCAGTCATTTTCAACGCGCTCATCATCATCGCCTTAATCCCACTGGCGCTGCGAGGCGTCTCTTATAGGCCGATGGGAGCCGGAGCGGTCCTGCTCCGCAACCTGATGATCTACGGTGTGGGCGGAATTCTTATTCCCTTCCCCGGCATCGCGATTATCGACTGGCTGCTGACGCACCTACACCTTGCCTAACCTAATCGATCGGGCCGCTGTTCCGGCAGCGGCCCGATCGGGAGAACCTAAACCATGTTAAAGCAGCTTCGCGCTTCCATCGTAAGCGTACTCTTATTGACCCTGGTGACAGGGATCGTGTTTCCCTTTGTGATCTTCGGCCTCGCCAAGGCGGTCTTCCCGCGCCAGGCAGAGGGCAGTCTCATCAAAGTCAATAATGTGGTCGTCGGCTCAGAACTGATCGCCCAGAACTTTACGAATGCCGGCTACTTCCACCCGCGCCCGTCCGCCAACAGCTTCGACGGTGCGAACTCCGGTGGCACCAACCTAGCGCCCACCAGCAAGAAGCTGATGGAAGGCATCCACAGCGGCAGGAAAGACGATCCGGGCGACTTCGACGGAATAAAGGATCTGGCGGCAGCGTATAGAAAAGAGAACATACAGGCGGACGGTACGCCTCTGCCGGACAGCGTCGCGATCCCGACGGATGCGGTGACCCGCTCCGCCAGCGGCCTCGATCCCGAGATCAGCCCCGCCAACGCCGATCTGCAGGTCTATCGCGTGGCGAAAGCGCGCGGCATCTCTATCGAGCAGGTAAGGCAGGCGCTCGTGCAGAATACGACGGGACGGACACTGGGCTTACTGGGAGAGCCGCGAGTCAACGTCCTGAAACTAAATCTTGCGATGGATGCTCTGGCTCCCCTGAAAAAATAGATCTGCTGAGCGGGGATTTTATCTCTCCCATCGTGGGATTATATCGTGTCCCGTAAGTCCAGGAGACTTGCGCACCGGGAGTGATGTTCCCGGCAATGAATTGCCGTTCTGAAACGGCAGCCCCGCCTTCGCGGGTTCCAGGCAGTTGAGTCCGCGCAGGCGGACTTCCCATCTCAGAACGGGATTTCAATCCCGGCAGGAGTTTGAAGGAGTGCAGGCGGATGCGTGATCTGAGAATACAGCTTCTGGTCAGCCATCTGGCGCTTGTTGGCCTAATGCTCATCGTCATGATCGGCGCGGTAGTCAACTTCTTTCACCTGGGCCGCTCGATCGACCGGATCCTGAAAGACAACTATGCCAGCGTCGTCGCGGCGCAGAACATGAAGGAGACACTGGAGCGCCAGGACAGCGCGGCGACCTTCTTTCTGGATGGCAGAACGCAGGAGGCGCGGGACCAGTATCGTCAAAATCGTCCGCTGTTCGAAACGGCCTACAGCAAAGAGGCGCACAATATTACGGAAGTCGGCGAGCAGGAGATGGCTGACGATATTGGCCAGAAGTACGCGATCTATCGAGACGCACTCGAAAATCTGCTGTTTGCGAACCCGCCTCTCTCGAAGCAGGCGGCGGATACCGCCTACGTACAGATCCTCCTGCCGCAGTTCCTGCACCTGAAGGGACGGGCACAGGCTGTCCTCGATCTGAACCAGAAGGCGATTCTGCGGGCGAACAGCGTGGCTAAATCCGAGGCGCGTACCGCTTCTTACACTGGCCTGGGTGTGACGATAGGAACCTTTCTGCTGGCGCTCTTCTTCGCCTCCTGGACCATTCGGGCGGCGCTCGATCCTCTGCGTACGCTGGCCCGACAGGCGGAAGAGATCGGGCGTGGGCACCTGAATCAGCGGATTATTTTGAACCGAACGGATGAGATCGGCGGATTGGCGCTGTCGTTCAACCGGATGGCAGAGAAGCTGCGGGAGGCGCGCAGACAGGAAGAGGAGCGCCTGCGGCGCGCAGAACGTATGTCGGATGCGGCCCTTGAAAACCTGTACGATCCGGTCATCGTGACGGACGCACAGGGCCGCATCGTACACATGAATAAGACCGCAGAAGGGCTGTTCGGCGCAGTCTCCCGTGCAGCCGGGATGCTGATCGGTCAGGTGATCTCGGACAAACGCATTGTGGAGGCTGTCGATAGAGCCATTCACCAGGAGAGCATCTCGGCGGCGGAAGATGAGGCCGGGTTCATTCCCCTGACAGTGGGAGAGGCGCAGCGCACCTATCGCCTGCGCACGACACCGATGCGCGATGAGGAATCCAATCTGCTGGGTGCTGTCGTCGTGCTGGAAGATATCACGCATCTGCGCGAACTCGACCGTTTAAAAACTGAATTTATCGGGGTGGCCTCGCATGAGCTCCGCACTCCGGTCACGTCCCTGCA
>JAYTGR010000305.1:0-14947 GCA_043733205.1 Chthonomonadaceae bacterium | reverse complement strand
GGATGTCGGCAGATTCGGCCATGAAGTGAACGCCACAGAAAAGAATATATTTTGCCTCCGGGTGTTCGGCGGCGAGTTGGGAGAGTTTGAGGCTGTCTCCTCGGAAATCGGCCCACTTGATGATCTCGTCGCGCTGGTAGTGGTGGCCCAGTATGATCAGGTCCTCACCGAGGCAGCGGCGTGCGGTCGCAATACGGGCGTCGGTCTCTGCCGGCGTCAGGCGGGTGATCTCGATAGGCAGGGGCTGCTGAAACATGAAATTGGCTCCTCGGGCGTGCAGTCCAGGTGGCTCCAGAGCCTATTCTCCGGTCGTCCTCCCCGGACGGGGATGTTGTCAACGCCCTCAAACGTGGTTGTCGATGCAAACTAACCACAGGGTAAATCCTGCTGGAAGCGGGCTTACCACTGAGTAACAACTCTATTTTACCTTACGCGTGGGCTAATGCATGTGTTTCTCAATCAGAGGTCAGTCGAAACAAAGGAAGCAAATCCAAATAATCAGGGGGTTATCCCGCCATCAAGGGGTTATTAACCCTCGATTCATTGGTTCCCATTGGCCCTTTAGTGATGCGAGGCAGGCGTGTTTGCGGGCAGGTGCAGAAGTTCCGAGACAGTGACGCAGCGATAGCCGCGCTGCTGGAGACCTTCGATCAGGAGGGGCAGCGCCTGCATAGTCGTCTCGCGGGAGACGAATGCGCCATCATGCATCAGGATAATATCTCCTGGCTGGATGTGCTGCAGCACCCGCTGCGCCATAGACTGCGGTGTCGGGACGTCGTGATGCTCCAGGGCGATGGTCCAGAGAACGAGACGATCGTGATCGCGCACCATTTCGCGATAGACCACTGGATTCCAGTCGCCGCGCGGTGATCGGAACAGGTTCGTCGAAATCCCGACTTGGGATGCGAGAATGCGATCGCAGGAATCGATTTCGCGGTGGATTTCCTGCGGTGAGAGACGCGTCAGGTAAGGGTGCGTGCTGGTGTGATTGCCGATCACGCTGCCCTGCGCGACGACACTGCGGGCGATCTGAGGATAACGCTGGATCATTCTGCCCTGCTCGAAGAAGGTGGCATGGAGGGAGTAACGACGCAGAATTGCCAGAACACGCGGGGTATAGGCCGGGTCGGGACCATCGTCGAAGGTGAGCGCGACGACTTTTTCGGACGTGGCGGCGCGCGACACCACGACGCCGGAGTGCAGATCCCGCCACCACTCCGGCAGCGTGAATCCCTGGTACGTCGCTTTGCAGCAGGCAAATGCCAGGACGCACACCGACAGTCCCAGCGTCAGCAAATCGTGCCTGCGTCTGCCCGGCATCTTCATGCGCTTGTTTCCATTGCAATCCTCACCGGCTGCGGGTGATCTCTACGCCTACGGAGGCGACGATGGCATTCATCGGGGGAACCATCTTCTGCACCCGCAGGGTCAGGCTCTCGATGAGCGGAAAGTCGGCGAAGAGAGCGGCTGCCATGCGCGCCGCCAGCGCCTCCAGCAGACGGTACTGCTCCTGCGTCCCGACCTCCAGCAGGCGTTTCGCGACACGGGAGTAGTTCACGGTATCTCCCAGTCGGTCGCTGGCCCCTGCCGGGCGCGTGTCCACCGTCAAGCGGACGTCTGCTTGATAGCGATGCCCCACCGTCTGTTCCTGGTCGGAAGCGCCGTGATAGGCGTAGAACTCCAGTCCGCTGATAAGTATCGAATCCGATTGCATTCTTTTCCTGCCGCCCTAAGCGCGCGAAACGCGCTCTGTCTCCGCTGCGTAAAGTGAGAGTAGTGTACCCGATGAATGCACCGGGGAGCCGATTGACTTTTTCCTGCAAAAAAAGGATAATACACCGAGCGTAACGCAGGACGTTGCGCTCGCTTTGTTGTGAACTGAGATCGGAAACCGAATGGCAGTTCCCTCCCGACACCGTGTCCTCAAAGACCGGCGCACCAAAAACTTGACCCGGCGGCTCCAGCCCGGCGACATCGTGCTGCTCTGCCACACCGATCTGGACACGACAGCCGCGCGCACTCTGGTCGAAAAGCAGGTAGCCGCCGTCGTCAATGCCGTGCCGAGCATCTCCGGGCGCTACCCGAATCGGGGTCCCGAAGTGCTGATGAAAGCCGGGATTCCCCTGCTCGATGCGGTCGGGATGGAGGCTTTCGAGGGAGTGCAGGACGGCGCGATGGCGGCGCTGGAAGGCGACACGCTGCGTTTCGACGATGGCAGGTGCGTTCAGGGTCTTTTACTGACCCCGGAACTGCTGTCCGAACAGCTGGAAGCCGCCCATGCCAACCTCAGCCTCGAACTCGATCATTTTGCCCGCAACACTCTGGCCTATCTCGACAACGAGAAGGGCCTGCTGTTCGACGCGATCGATGTGCCTAAACTGACGACGCGCTTTGCCAATCGTCATGTCCTGATCGTCGTGCGCGGCGAAGGCTATAAAGACGATCTGGCGCTGCTGCACAACTATATGCTCGACACGCGCCCCGTTCTGCTCGCCGTGGATGGCGGCGCAGATGCACTGCTTGAAGCCCGGCTGAAGCCCGACGTCATTCTGGGCGACATGGACAGCGTCAGCGACCGCGCTCTGCGCTGCGGTGCAGAACTGGTCGTGCATGGCTATGCGCGCGGCGACCAGCGGGGCGCGCCGGGACTGGAACGGATCGAGGCGCTGGGGCTGAAGGCCACTGTTTTTCCCTCACCGGGAACCAGCGAAGATGTCGCGATGCTGCTCGCCGACGAGTTGGGGGCCTCGCTTATCGTCGCGGTCGGCACGCACTTCTCTCTGGAGGAGTTTCTCGACAAAGGGCGGGCGGGCATGGCGAGCACCTTCCTGACCCGCCTGCGCATCGGCTCCAAACTCGTAGATGCCAAAGGCATCGCGCGCCTGTGGACAGGCCAGCGTCCCCGGCTGCGCGAACTCGCTTTCCTGCTCTTTGCAGCGGCGACACCGATTGTCGCCGTGCTCAGCCTTTCTCAGACAGGGCAGACCCTGCTCCAGACACTGGGCGTCACCGTCAGTCTCTGGATGCGCCGCCATTTTCATAGTTAAAGCAATCCCGTTCGGGTGAAAGGTCGGAACCTATGGGGCCAGGACTGAAATACCATGTCGTTACAGTCGCCGCCATCTTCTTCGCCCTGACGATCGGGCTGGTCGTGGGCAGTCTGATCGTCTCACCGCGCGTCGCCGACCGCCAGCAGCGCGCAATCGCCCGTCTGCAGACCACGCTGAATCAGGACAACATCTCCCTGCATCAAAAACTGACGCGCTGGGAAGATTTCGGCGGACGCATCTCCCCCGTGCTGCTCAAAGGCCGTCTGGCCGGCACATCGGTCGCGATCGTTCAGACCGGCGACTATCCCGATGCGCTGGTCCGGGTGCGGGAAGCGCTGCAGCTGGCCGATGCGCGGATTCCTGTCACGCTCACGATAGGGCGCGCATACGACCGGCCCGACGACGTCCTGAACCCTGCGCTCGCCTCCCTGCATGCGGCCAATCCGCTCCTGCCTCCTGATCGCGCTGCGGTCGCCGAGGCGCTGGCTGCGGCGCTTGAGCAGGGCAGAACGCAGCCGGAAGATCTGTTCACACGTCTGGAGGAGGCCCAGATCCTTCACGCCGAGGTGGAAAACTCTCAGCTGAGTCCGGTGCGCATGGTGGTTCTGGTCGCCGGCAGCCGCATCGAGCACGACACCCGGCCCGCGCAGGTGGATCAGCCTCTGATCCAGGCGCTGCAGCGGCACGGACTGACTGTGGTCATGTGCGAGCCCCAGGAGGTCGTCTTCTCCGACACCGAAAACTACCGCAAACTCGGGCTCAATGTTCCCACGGTTATCGGCATCGACAGCGACATCGGACGATGCGATCTGATACTCGCGCTGGGAGGAACCCCTTGATCTCCGTGCTGATTCCGGCTTATAACGAAGCCGACCGTATCGCCGACACGCTCGCAGCCGTGCGCTCTTTCGCGGCAGAGACACATATTCGGGAGATTATCGTCGTGGACGACGGCTCTGCGGACGACACTGCCGACCGCGCTCAGGCTGCAGGCGCGGATGTGGTGTTCCGTCAGCAGAACAGCGGCAAGGGCGCCGCCCTGAACCGCGCCCTGGCGCTGGCGCAGGGCGACATTCTGCTGCTCCTCGACGCCGACCTTGGGGCATCCGCCGCAGAGGCCGTGCGCCTGCTCGGCCCGGTCGTCTCGGGAGCGGCGGATATGAGCATCGCCACCTTTCCACGGCATGCCGGTAAGGGCGGCGGGGTCGGGCTCGTCGTGCGTCTGGCACGCTGGGGCATCCATCGCCTGACCGGGCAGACGATGCTGGCTCCCCTCTCTGGACAGCGGGCTGTGCGACGCCAGGTGCTGGAAGATATGGGCGGTTTCGCGGAGGGCTGGGGCGTCGAAGTGTCTCTCACCGTGAACGCCCTGCAGAACGGCTATCGAGTTCTGGAGATTCCCACGCAGATGTCCCACAGGGTGACCGGGCGCAGTCCCGGCGCGATTCTGCATCGGGCGGAGCAGTTCGTCGCCGCGCTGCGCGCGCTCCTCCGGCTGGGCGTACTGCGTCCAAAGTCGTCCACGGCACCGGGAATGCTGCCGCCGAAAGAGCGGCGCTCGGGATGATGCCCGCCGCTGCCATTGCCGTTGTGTGCGCCCATATCTGGGCTGTGCATGTGCTGCCGCGTCTGGCGGAAATAGGTCTGCGTCGTATCGGACACATCGAGCCCAACTTTCGCGGCGAACGCATTCCGCAGAGTTTTGGGATCGTCATCGTGCTGGGTGCGCTGCCCCTGCTTCTCGTGGTGGGACGAGCGGCGGCGATTCCTTTCCGTTCCCTGCTCTCGTGGCTTATCGCGGTGACGGGGTTCGGCCTGCTCGGCCTGCTGGACGATTTTTGGGGCGACAAGCGGATCAAAGGCTTACGTGGCCATTTTCGCGCAGCATGGGTCGAACGACGGATCACGACCGGATTCGTCAAGGCGGTCGGCGGCGGTGCGATCGCGCTCGGTCTCGGCGGCCTCCATTTTCCCCATGCACCTGCGGAGGCGCTGTCGGCGGGCGCGCTGATCGCTCTCTCGGCCAACGCAGTCAACCTCTTCGATCTGCGGCCAGGAAGGGCCGGAGCCGTCTTCCTCCTCTGCGCCGCAGGTCTCATCGCCCTCGATCGGCAGCAAAGAAGAGATCTCGATGCACTCTGGCTGGTCTGTGTCTGCCTGCCCACCTTTTTTGTCTATTTGAAGGATCGGCGCGCACTTGTCATGATGGGCGATACCGGCAGCAATCCGCTCGGTGCGTGCCTCGGCCTCGCGCTGGTGGAGCAGTCCTCCGCAGCTCTGCGTATCGCCGCGCTCATTGCGCTGATCGCGCTGCACGTCGTGGCAGAAAAATATTCGCTCACCAAACTCATCGCGCGTTTCGCTCCCCTGCGCGCCCTGGATCGCCTGACAGGCGTGCGCTAAGACTTTGGCATCGGAAGGAGTCCTCTGTGACCGTCACCATTCGCCGCGCCGAGCGCGCCGACTTTGCCGCTCTGTTCCAGCTGATCGTGGCGCTCGCCGATTTCGAGGAGCTTGCCCCGCCGGACGCCGACGCGCAGGCCCGCCTGCTGCGCGATGGCTGGCCCGAAGACGGAACGCCTGCACGGTTCGAAGTGCGGCTGGCGGAAGTGACCGAAGTCGACCAAACCCAGGCGGTAGGTTACGCCATCACTTTCGAGACCTACTCCTCGTTTCTGGCCCGCCCGACCCTCTATCTCGAAGACCTGTTCATCCTTCCCTCCCATCGCCGCATGAAAATAGGACAAACGATGCTGGAGACGCTGGTCTCGGAAGCGACACGACGCGGCTGCGGTCGTGTCGAGTGGGTCGTTCTCGACTGGAACACCGAAGCGCAAAAATTCTACCAGCGTTTCGGAGCCAAACATCTCACCGAATGGCACACCTACCGCGTCGTCCTGCCCATCGAGCCGGAAATGCCGGACAGCACACCGCCGTAACAAATCGTCGCTTTCTCGGTCTCAACGTGCAGGAGCGGGTACACGCTCAGGGACGAATCAGCGGGTACAATAGGAAACAATGAGGACGACGATGCGACGACAATTCGGCTGGATAAATCTGCTCATCTTGACGCTTGGCGCGGCGACAGCCCTTCCGTCTCAGGCCCAGCTGTCGCCATCCGGGATTCGCCGGGCGGCATCCGCAACGGAACTGCCGATGGGCCCCTGGGGGCTCTACGCGTTGGGCAATTTGGCCCCCTGCTACCTGGCAAACCGCTTTAAAGCGCAGCTCTTCACCTTTCCCCTCGTCATCGGACAGCGGCGGACGGAGAGCCTGCTGCGGCCGGTGATGGAAGCCGATGGCAAAACCCATCTGCGCCTTCAAAAGGTCGCGCTGGAGCGGCGTTCGATGGGCATGGCGCCAATGCAGGCCGCCGACGACGACAGGCTGGAGACAGCGGCCATGCTCTACGGCAGCCGCATGGCCCGAGTCACGGCGGCCGATGCCGACGGCCTGCTCTGGACACTGCACATCCCCTTTGCGCCCGCGCAGCTTTCGCAGAGCGTCGGCGGCTCCGTCGGGGGCGAAGAGACCGGCTGGGGCGCAGGCGATGCGACAGTCTCTCTCTATCCCGCTTTTGCCGATCCGAATATGGATGGCCTGCTGATCCGGGTGACCCTCCACAATCGTTCCCAGATTTCCCAAACGTGGTACGTCGATATGCTGGGCGGACTTGCCCTGTTAAACGAGGGGTTCGACCTGAAAGACCTGAAACTGCAGATCGATGCCGATGGGAAGTCCAGCCTGCTGCGGCACAAAAACAGTGAAGCCGCGTTCGCGCTGACCGCCGACATGGCCCCCTACCCTGTGCGCACCTACACGGTGCGCAGTGCCTATTTTGGACCGGAAGGCCGCACCGTCGATCGCGACAAAAACGGTGTCGCTCTTCCGGCCGGACGCCTCGGCATGCCGGATGCTTCGGATGCCCATGTCGCCAAGGCAGGCGAGAACCCGCCCGGTCCGGCGGGCCTGTGGGCGCTGACGCGTGTCGACGACATTTCGGTTGCGCCCGGTGAGGAGACGACGTTCACGCTCTGCATCGGTGTCGGGAAAGCGACAGATGAGGCCCGCAGGAGCGCCGCCGCCCTGACCCTGCTTGCAGAAAACAACGCCCCCGAAGGCAGGCCTGCCCGCACCGGAGCCTACACGAAAGCCCTGAGCGCGCACCGCGTCTCCCAGCCGACGGTCGGCGACCTGGGCCTCGACCATCTGCTGGCACAGTCCTACGCCAATGTACCGTTCGACAACCTGCGCCGGGTCGGCGTGCCGTCACGACAGTGGGCGCTGCCCGCCGGCCGCAGCGCCTATCGCCCGGTTGAAGGCGGTTTTATCGGCCTGGGCTGGACCGATCTGCGCCCGGACTGGGCAGCAGCACAGATGAACGCCTGGTTTTTGACAACAAGCGATTCGGAACTTCGGCTTAAAAACCCCCGGACTGTCGCACCGATCAACCTGTTCGCCGTCTGGGAACTCTACCAGCAGACCCTCGACCGCAGACTCCTGGAGCAGTTTTTCCCGTACGCGCGCAGACGGTATCAGGAGATGCTGACAGCCGGACGCGCGGGTTCGAACAACTGGCTTTTCGCATGGAAAACCGGTATGCCGGAGATTGACGGCAGTGACAAGGGTACGCTGGCCGCGGGGCTGAAGGGGGCCAACAGCCGCAGCTACAGCCCGGACTATTCGGCGTTCGTCATCCGGTCGGCACGCATCCTGCAGCGGATGGCGACCGTGCTGGAGCACTCGCCCAATGAACTGGTCGGCTACTCTCGCGATGCCGAGGAAGCGACGCAGGCCATGAACACCGCTTTGTGGGATATGAGCCACGAAACCTATGTGAGTCGGCCGGTCGCTCCTGCGGACGCCGCCCCAATTGCCAGTGATGAACTGACGAGTCTGCTGCCTCTCGCCGCCGGCAGCGACACCCTGAGCCTCGCCCAGCGCACCGCCCTGCTCCGACGCTTGACCGACCCAGCGCTCTTCTGGAGCTCGGCCGGACTTCGGAGCATGGCGAAAACCTCCGTAAACTACATGCCGCACGATCCGGGGAACGGAGCGGTCGCCTTCGGCACCAACTGGCTGCTCTGGAAAGCGCTCCTCGATCTGGGGGAGACCGAGACCGCGCACAAGCTAGCGGATAATCTGCTGCGCGCCTATCATGCCGCCCAGGTCAGCACCGACGCCTGCCCGGAGGCGCTCGATGGAGATACCGGCCTGGCCTGCGGCGCGACCGACGTCAGCGGGGATGCCTGCACGCTCCTCAATCTGCATGCCGCGTATCATCAGGCTGGAAGCGTCACCGCTGGGTGGAATGTGCTTTTGCTCGACCGCCACTTCGACCGTTCGGCCGATACCCTGCATCTGGTGTGCCGGCCGGTCGAGAAAAACGGCAATGCGGCGCTGCTCTGCGTCATGGGCAGGCCCAACGGCAGGTACAGCGTTCAGGGAGCGTCTGTCAACGAAGTGACTGCCGATTCAGACGGCGTCGTGACTCTCTCCGTGCCGTCCAAAAGCACCACACAGGAACTGACCGTGCAGCCGAGTGGAAAGCCGTGAGACGACGCCTGCAAGGGCTGGCGCTGGCTGCCTGCATTCTGGGAGCGGGCTGCAAAAAGCCGCCGCCTGCCGGCACCGCCGATCAGCCCCCGCAGCCAGCCTATCCGGCGGGCCTCTACACCGACATCAATCCGCGGTGGTCGCACGATGGCAGACAGATCGCCTTCCTGCGGACGACCCCGGATCATCGGATGCAGCTCCATGTGGCGGATGCCAGCCTGGAACGGCCGCTCGCGCTTCTGGAATCGGAGCTGCTCTGTCCCGATCGCCCGTACCGGCCGAGCCAGGAGACTTACAGTTCTGCGGACACGCTGGCCTGGTCGCCGGATGACCGCCTGATCGCATTCGAGCGCATCGAATGGTTCACCTTCGATGATGGTGAACGTCTGCCCGGTACCGGCCTCTGGTCGTTCGACACGCGTTCGGGACGCGTCATGCCACTGGCGGTGCATCCTCCGCACTATTTCAGCATTTTTTACTACTACCACTCTCTGGAATGGTCCCCGGACGGACGCTATGTAGCTTTTGTGGCGGAAGGCATCAATGGGCAGCGCAGTCTGTGCATCCGTCCCCTGCCCGCGCAGAAGCCGCAGGAAACACACCCACGTTTCGATAACTACGAGGACAGCGACTGGCTGAGCTGGGAACCTCTGCATGGCCAGCCGGTGCAGCCGCAGCGCTCCACACTCGTCTTCCGACAAAGCCTGCGGCGTACATACAATGTGCCTCCTGCCGAAACCTTCCGGCGTCTCACGCCCGGCAGCGCCGAGGGAAAGGGTGCAGCGGAGCTGTGGCGCATCACCAACCGTGACTATCACGCTCCGGCGGCCTCACCGTCCGTGCAAGAGCGCTCGGTCACTTTGCGGATTGGGCAGCCCGCCTGGTCACCCGACGGTAAGATGCTGGCTTTCGCGCTGACCCCAGACGCCAACGACTATACACGCTATGAGATCTGGATCTGGAGGCGAGCCGACGGCAAAGCGCATCGCGTGAGTCCGGCGGGACGGGGCTATTTTGCCCCGGTCTGGTTCGGCAGCCAGACCATCGGGTGCCTCTCCAAACAGGGCACACACTATGCGGTGTTTACGGTAGCGACCGCCGACAGCACTGTCAGCCTGCTGGGAACCATCGGCAGCGCCGACTGCGACTGGTCGCCGGACCGCAGTCAGCTGGTCTGGGCGTCTCCGCCGCAGGCAAAAGCGCCCAACTCAGACGATCCGACAACCTTACATCTTTTCTCGACTGGACTGAGAGCACCGAAATCATGACGCTAGATCTCTCCTGCCGCCGCTTTCTGACGGCATTCAGCCTGTTTCTCTGCCTGACCGTGGCGGCTGCCTGCCGCTCCGCAGCCCCCGTTTCCGGCCTGAGCGGCAGTCTGCCCAGTTCGGTAAGGCCGTCCATCGCATCGGAGGCGCTCCCGGCTTCCCTCCGAGCGGCAGGCGCGCTCCGCGAGACGGCGGCGCAGATGGTCTACACCCTGCACCCTGTTCCCGAGGATTCTCACCTGGACGTCACGCTGGACTTCGCGCCTCCCAGCGGCGCCGATTCCGTTTCGGTACAGCTTCCCGTCTGGTCGCCTGGAGACTACCATCTTCAGAACTTCGCGCAGTATGTGCAGAACCTGAAAGCCTATGCAGACGGCGGTGTGCAGGAGATCAAAGTCGGGCATCCGGATGCGAATACCTGGAAGATCCCTGCCGCAGGAATCAAGCACATCAAGATCACTTATACCCTCCCTAAGACGCCGCCGGGGTATTTCAGCGAGAATGTCGCGATAGGCGCGAAGCAGGGCTTCGTCAACGGGCCCGCCGCGCTGATGTATGTCGTGGGGCATAAAGACTGGGCGACGGAACTCGACCTCAAGCTGCCGGCCGACTGGATTGCCGCGACGCCTCTCAAAAGTCCTCCGCTCGCGCCGGGCATTACCGCTGCGTTCGATGCGCCGGACTACGACACGCTGGCCGATTCGCCGCTGGTCTTCGGTCTCAAAGCAGAGATCGTCACCCGCGCATTCCTCTCTAACGGGATCGAACACTCCGTCATCTTCTTCGATCATGCCGACCGGATCAAGAACTACGACGCCTATGTCCCGATGCTGCAGGGCATCGTGCAGGCCGAGACGAAGATCATGGGCGGCACTCCCTACCCGCAGTATGCGTTCTTCTGCGATGTCGGCGGACGGGGGGGCGGGCTGGAGCATCTGAACGCCTGCCGTGTCGCTCTCTTTCCGGGCGCATCCCCCAATCAGCTGTCGCCGTTCTTCGCGCATGAGTTCTTTCACTGCTGGAATGTGAAGCGCGTCCGGCCGGCCGTACTGGGCCCCTTCGACTATGTGCATCCGCCTGTGACACGTAACCTCTGGTTTGCCGAGGGCGTGACAGAGTACTACAGCCGTGTTGCTACCTGCCGGGCAGGCCTGGTTCCCACGCAGAGTTTTCTTGCGCACTGCGCCCGGCAGATCCGGGGCAATCAGAGCAACCCCGCCCGCCTGAAGATCTCGGCGGACGACGCCAGCCTGCACGTCTGGGAGTCCGGCGACAGTCAGGGTTTCGGTGGGCTCTCCTACTACGATAAGGGGGAGCTGGCCGGCCTCTGTCTCGATCTGACGATCCGCAATGTGACCGGCAATCGCAAATCGCTGGACGATGTGATGCGCCTGCTGATGCAGCGGCACAATCCGCCGAAACCGGGCTATGGGGAGGACGAGATTCGCGCCACCGTGAACGAGGTCGCCGGACATGACCTGACCGCGCTCTACAACCGACTGGCGCGCTCCACCGACGAGATGCCGTTCGCCGAATGCCTGGGCTATGCCGGACTGAGTATCGACCTGACGCCCCTGCCCAGCGCCACGCCGGAACAGATCGCCCTGCGCGACAGCTGGACAGGGACCAGGCCATGAGAACGCGGGAGCAGCTTGCCATCGAGGGCGGAACGCCGGTGCGGGACATCGCGCGCGCTCCCTGGCCGGTCTGGCCCATCTGCGCTGCCGACGAGGAGCGGGCGCTGCTGGCGGTGCTGCACAGCGGCAAATGGTGGGGCGTGGAAGGCGACCAGGGCAGACTGTTCGAGCAGGAGTTCGCGGCCTATCAGCACGCCCGGTTCGGTCTGGTCTGCACCAACGGGACCGCCGCGCTGGAGATCGCCCTCCGCGCCCTCGGCATCGGCTGCGGGGACGAGGTGATCGTGCCGCCCTACACCTTCGTCGCCACCGCAAGCGCCCCTCTGGCCGTCGGAGCGACCCCGATCTTCGTGGACATCCAGCCCGACACGCTCAACATCGACCCCGCACAGATCGAGGCCGCCATCACCCCCCGCACCCGCGCACTCGTTCCGGTGCATATCGCCGGCCGCCCCGCCGACATGGATGCGATTCTGGCCATCGCCGCCAAACACCATCTCGCGGTGATCGAAGATGCGGCGCAGGCCCACGGCGCGGAGTGGCGCGGAACCCGTGTGGGCGCGCTCGGAGATTTCGGCACCTTCAGTTTCCAGGCCAGCAAAAATCTCAACTCCGGCGAAGGCGGCATGGTGCTCAGCAGCAAGGAAGCTCTGGCGGACGCGGCCTGGTCGGTGATCAATGTCGGGCGCATCCGGGGCGGGCACCGGTACGCGCATCAGGTGCTCGGCGGCAACTTCCGCATGACGGAGTTTCAGTCGGCCATACTGCGCGCGCAGCTGCGCCGCCTTCCCGAGCAGAACGCCCGGCGCACCGCCAACGCCCGGTATCTCCGCGAACTGCTCGCCGCCATACCCGGCATCGTCCTCCCCACCGACGATCCGCGCATCACCTCTCATGCCTACCACCTCTTCACCTTCCGGGTCGATCTCGACCGTCTGCAGGGCAGAACCTATCCCGAATTTATCGAGGCTCTCGCAGCCGAAGGCATCCCCTGCTCCGACGGCTATGTGCCGCTCTACAGAGAAGGTCTCTTCACTCGTAAGTCCCGCAAAGAGGTCCAGTGGTGTCAGGCGGGCAGAGCCATCGACTACACCCTGCTGAACCTGCCTGTCTGCGAACAGGTCTGCGGAGACACGATCTGGCTGCCCCAAACACTCCTTCTCGCCGAACGCCGCGACATGGAAGACGTCGCCGCCGCCCTCGCGAAAGTCCTGCAGGGAGGGGATTAAAGGTTGTTTCGCAGCAGAGCGAGAAAGTTCTTCAAAGCCGTGGATAGATATTTGTCGCGGCGGTGGAGGGCGGCGATGCGGCGATGGATGCTGGGTTCGTCGATGAGCGGGAGGGCGATGAGGCGTCCCGATTCCACTTCGGCGGCGACAGAGACCAGCGGGAGAAGCGAGATCCCGAGACGGGCTTCGATCATCTTCTTGATGGCTTCGACATTGTCCAGTTCCATGGTGATACGCTCTTCGATACCGGCGGCGGCGAGCAGGCGATCGACATCGGTGCGCAGATTCGTGCCCTCCTCCATGAGGATAAGCGGACTTCCGGCGAGTTCGGCAGCCCGCACCCCACTCTGCCGCTTCGACTTTTCCGCCAGAGGATGATCGGGATAGACCACGATGCTCGTGCCGTGCTCGGAGAGCGGAATCACGACCAGACCGGACTGCTCGGAGACGCCTGTCGCCAGGCCGATGTCCACTTCGTTGGTCAGCACCATCTCCACGACACGTGCCGAGACTCCCGTATGCAGGCTCAGTTCCACGCCGGGATAGCCTTCTCGAAACTGACGGAGCAGAGGCGGCAGCAGATAGGTCGCGGTCGTGCTGTTTGCGCCGATGGCGAGACGGCCCGCCGTGCCTGTGACCACATCGCCGACAGCACGCTCCGCCTCCCGTCCCAGCCGCAGCATCTCGACCGCATAACGGCAGAGCGATTCACCTGCGGCTGTCAGCTGAACCGTACGGCCCAGGCGGTCGAAGAGCCGGGTCTTCAGCTGCATCTCCAGCGCGGCGACCTGACGTGTCACAGCGGGCTGCGTCAGGCAGAGAAGCTCCGCAGCCTGGGTAAAACTCCGCAGTTCCGCCACCCGCACGAACGTCTCCAGCTGCCGAAGTTCCATCCATCTCCTCCCATACGCAGCACGCATGCAAACGATAAGAAATATGCATTTGCATCATACCTCCTTCCGGCGGTAGAATAGAAGCGGTTACGGAACTATTTCTTTTAAGGAGCGCAGGATCATGGCAGAGTCGCATAACCTCTTCGATACATTGCAGTCGTTCACTTTCGACGGCGGCAGAAGCAGCAGTTACTATTCGCTTCCCCAGCTTGAGACGGCGGGCATTGGCCCCATCTCGAAGCTTCCGGTCAGCATTCGCATCGTTCTGGAATCGGTCCTGCGCAACGTAGACGGCAAGCGAGTCGCCGAGAAGGACGTGCGCGCCCTGGCGAACTGGCAGCCGAACGCGGAGCGCACCGAGGAGATCCCCTTCGTCGTCGCGCGCATCGTGCTGCAGGACTTCACCGGCGTGCCGCTCCTCGTCGATCTGGCGGCGATGCGCTCCACGGTCTCCCGACTGGGCAAAGATCCCGGCATCATCGAGCCCCTGGTTCCGGTCGATCTGGTCATCGACCACTCGATTCAGGTCGATTTCTCCGGCGTCCCCGACGCCCTGCAGCGCAATATGGACATGGAGTTCGAGCGCAACCAGGCGCGGTATAAGTTTTTGAAATGGGGCACGCAGGCGTTCAACGGCTTCGGCGTCGTGCCGCCCGGCATCGGCATCGTGCATCAGGTCAACCTGGAGTATCTGGCGAAGGGCGTGCTGGAAAAGAACGGCGTCACCTATCCGGACACCCTGGTCGGAACCGACTCGCACACGACGATGATCAACGGCCTGGGCATCGTCGGCTGGGGCGTGGGCGGCATCGAAGCGGAGGCGGGCATGCTCGGTCAGCCGGTATACTTCCTGACCCCCGATGTCGTCGGCGTCAACCTGAAAGGTGCGCTGAACCCCGGCGTCACCGCGACCGACCTCGTTCTGACTTTGACGGAGATGCTGCGCAAGGCCAAAGTCGTCGGCAAGTTCGTCGAGTTCCACGGCGACGGCGCGGCCACTCTGTCGCTGACGGATCGCGGCACCATCGCGAATATGGCCCCTGAATACGGCGCGACGATGGGCTTCTTCCCGGTGGACGAAGAGTCCTGCCGTTATCTGACCGCGACCGGCCGCACCGAGACGCAGGTCGATGCCTACCGCCAGTATTTCAAGGCGCAGGGGCTGTTCGGCATGCCGAAAGCAGGCGAAATCCTGTACAGCCAGCTGCTGGAACTGGATCTGGCGACAGTGGTGCCGAGCATCGCCGGGCCGAAACGCCCGCAGGACCGCATCGAACTGACCGATGTCAAGGCGAAGTTCCTCGACCTGCTGTC
>JAYTGR010000304.1:0-2052 GCA_043733205.1 Chthonomonadaceae bacterium | reverse complement strand
GCCGGTGAAGTCGCCATAAATGTCAGGTAAAGCGACTGGCTTGCAATCATCGCGGCATCGAGCAGAATACTCTGCAAAGGAGAAAGGACAAAAAGATCCCCGAAGCATCCGCAGTCCGCGTCGATCTTGCTGTGGATCCGCCAAAATTGGTAGAACAGAAAGATCGTGGAGAGCCCCAGTGCAAAAACCATCGCCTGCCTGCGCGCTTTAGGAACGAAGAGACCGAGGCAGATCAATGTTTCCCCTGCAGTGACTGTCACGGCAATCGGCCTTGAAGCAAAATCGGGAAAGAGAAAGGTCTTGTCAATGGCCGCAGCAAAGGTGTCCAGATGTCGAGATTTAGCCAGTGCAGCCAGACCAAGCAGAGCCGCATTGAACACAATTACCAGCCACAAGAAGAGTCTCGTTCTCATCTCAACATGTATCCTCTCAACCGGTGGTCCGACAAGATCTAGCTTGGCCGCTTCTATAATATAATCAATATGAGAAGGGCAAAGTGTGATATATTCCGGAAAGTTCACTCTAAATATTTTCAACGGCGATTAGAAATGAGGGTGTTTGCAGACTGCCAACTGCTGGAGGTTTAGAGTAGATCCTTTAGATCGACACCCATTCGCTTCAGAATTACCGGCATTTTCGCTCTGGCATACTGCAGATTCTTGCGCACGGCCGCTGGAGTCATATTCAGCAGGAAGGCTGCCTCTGTATCCGTCTCCTGCTTAAACCAGCAGCGATAGGCGCACTGCCGCTGTCTGGCTGGCAGATTTACGACGGCCTGGAGCAGAACACCGCGAAGAGAGGAGTTGTGGACCTGAGTGCAGAGATCGAGGGAGGGTTCCAGACTGGACAAAACCGATTCGGGTACGCCGGACAGAGACTGTTCGTGAAGATGACGGCGATCTTCCCCTTGGCGTCGATTCAGGACAAAAAAGGCGGCCTGACGGTAAAGCAGTCCGTGATTTTCGGGAGCGACTAGTGCGTCTCTTTCTGCCGGCTGCCTGAGCAGCAGGATCTGCTCTGCGAACTCTACCGCACAGATGTCTGCCTGGGCGGAATCTGAACTATGGTGCAGACTGCACCGATGGCACAAGGTGTAGACGTATTTCCACAAATCCTGCTTACTGTCGGCATCCATTTTTACGGTCTTTCCCACTAATCAAAAAAAACATCTTCTCTTTATATAAGTAACGAGAACAGCGAAAAATGCATAGCCAGGCTATATTTTTTTAAAATCCTGATATTGGAATCGAAATGACGGCAAATGGGCCGGAAGCTGCGCATGGGAGAGAGGCGGAAGCGACAGGCCCGCTTTCCCGGCAGTCGGCGCAGAGCGTCGGGCTGGGAAAGCGGGAGCCGATGAGGCTGCAGTTCGAAGCCGACTAAGAGCCTATTCCAATAGGCACCCTGCCGAGATGGAAAGCTCTCCTATCGGGATAGGCTCTAATGCAGGAAGGCTGTGCCGGCAGGGGGACCGAGGGGGCGGGCTTGCGCGGCTGCAGCCGTTACGGATTTCGGAGCCTCTTTTTTGGGGGCATCGTCGCTGATCTTATGCGCCGCGACCAGGCCGAGGAGCGCGATGCCGAGCACGATGCGGTAGACGATGAAAATGGACGTGTTGTGCTCTTTCATATAACCGAGGAACCAGCGCACGACGACGTAGGCGAACAGCCCTGCGACCACCGCCCCGACCAGATAGGGGCCGACATCCGGCCCGAGGCCGGACCCTTTCAGCACCTTGAAGAGTTTGTAGAGGCCCGCTGCGGTGATTGCGGGGATACTGAGCAGAAAGCTGAACCGTGCCGCGCTCTCCCGGTCCAGGCCCTGAAACAGCCCTGCCGTGATCGTCACGCCGCTGCGCGAGGTGCCCGGAATCAGCGCCAGCACCTGCGCCCACCCGATGACCTGGCTCTCGCGAAAACTCATCTGCTCCAGCGTCCTGCGCTGCCTGCCGACGCGTTCGGCCACCGCCAGCGCCAGCGCCAGCAGGATCAGGCTGATGCCCATGACACTGGGCTTGCGGAAAGTGGTGTCGATTTTGCTTTCCAGCAGCAC
>JAYTGR010000303.1:0-5921 GCA_043733205.1 Chthonomonadaceae bacterium | reverse complement strand
TCCTGCTCTGCAGCGCATTGACCCGGTTATAGCCCCGCGCCACAATACGCAGATCCTGCCCCTCTCCCCGTGCCAGCACACATCCGATAGGCACCTCTCCCGCCGCCATACCCAGCCGCGCCTGTTCCAGCGCCGCCTGCATCAGTCCCTCTTTCTGCGCTCGTGTCAGCATCCGATCCCCCACATAGTGTCTTCAATTTCATCACTATATAATGATATACGGTCCAGAAACGGGATCGTCCGCAGAACTGCACCTCAAGTTTCTGGGGGGCATCGTTCCGGCAGGGCAAAACCGGATCGGGTATACTGCTCTCACAGGAAAACGTGGATGAGGGGAGACCGATCTTCGAGAGTAAGGCGCATATCGCAGGGGAAACAGGAGGGCGGGGACGCAGTGCGCTGCTGGTGACAGGCTTTGCGCTCAACCTGCTCTACGCCATGTATATCAGCGGGTTAGGGGTGATTCTGCCCGTCTTAGGCCGGACTTTTCATCTTGGCATCGAGGTCAAGGGCAGGCTGTTCCCGGCCAGTTTCATCGGCGCGGTCATCGGCGTGCTGCTGACTGGGTCGCTCTCCGACCGTTTCGGGCGCAAGCCGGTGCTGCTGTTTTCGGTCGTCCTCTATACTCTCGGCCTCCTCTGCTGCGGCGCGGCGGCCTCTTTCGGGCTGGCGCTGCTGGCAGCTCCCCTGATTGGGGCGGGCAGTGCGGGGATGCAGTCGGTCATGAACGCCGCGCTCTCCGATCTCTTTCCGGAGAAGCGGGCCGTCGTGCTGAACTCCATGCAGGTCGCCTTCGGCGTGGGCGCGATCGTCAGTCCCGCGCTGGCGCAGCAGCTGCTGCAGGCGGGCACCGACTGGCGCGTGCTCTATTTCGGGCTGGCGGCGGGAGTCGGAGCCGCAGGCGTCGTACTGGCCCTGCTGCCGATGCCCCGTCCTGCCGGCGGCGTCACCGCGCCCGGACTGGCCGCCCTGTTCTCCACGCTCGCCAACCCGCTCGTTGTCGTGCTGTGTCTGGCGCAGCTGCTCTATGCGGGCGCGGAGGTCGGGTTCTTCTCCTGGATGCCGACCTACTTCCACGAACGGCTTCCGGGCGGCGCGCGGTGGGCCGGGCTGATCGTCAGTCTGTTCTGGGTCGGGATGACTGTCGGGCGGCTCTGCACCGGCTGGCTGCTGGGCCGTTTCCAGCTGGTTCCCCTGCGCCGCTCCCTGGCGACAGGCGGCGCGGTCTGCGCCACTCTGACCCTTTTCGGCACGGCCCCTGCCACGGTCATGTGCTGGGTGCTGGCGACCGGCCTCTGCTTCGGAGGAATCTACAGTGTGATCCTGGCAGAAGGCAGCGACCGTTTCCCCTCTGCGGCCGGGACGGTGCTGGGCGCGATCTCCGCCGCAGGCAATATCGGGGTGGCGCTTTTCCCCTGGGCGATAGGCGCGCTGGTGAATTTCGGCGTGGACTGGCGTCTGGCCCTCAGTCTGCCGCCCCTCTGCGCCGCCGGCGTCGCGCTGAACGCCCTGCTGCTGGAGACGGCACGGAACCGTCGCCAGCGAACGGCAGACAGCGAAGCGGCAGGCGAATCGCCGGAAATCTCCGGCTGAAGTGCGGAGACTCCCTGCCATACTTTTAGAAGGACAACGCAATGAGCAGAGTGCTGGCGCTGGATGTAGGCGAGAAGACGATCGGCGTGGCGATGAGCGACGAGACAGGCCGCATGGCCTTTCCCGGCACGACGATCTGGCGGCAGGAGGGTCATAAACGCGATATGGCAGCCCTGCGCCAGCTGGTGTCCGACAGCAAAGTCGAAGCCATCGTGGTCGGTCTGCCGCTGATGATGGACGGCTCCCGAGGCATTCAGGCCGAAAAGATCGAAGCGTTCGTGACCGTCCTGCGCAGCAGCGTCCGCATTCCTATCCATCTTCAGGACGAACGTCTCTCGACCCGTCAGGCCGAGCGCGTCCTCATCGCCGCCGACCGCCGCCGCGACGAGCGCAAGAAGACCATCGACAGCATGGCCGCCTGCCTCCTCCTCCAGACCTACCTCGACCGCCGGGCCGAAGCCGCCCGCAAAGCCGCCGCCCTGCAGGAACTCACGGACGACGAGGAGCCTGAAGCCTAAACGTCCTGCTCACGCCGCTCCTGAAGGAGGATCTCATGCTCCGCAAAAGACATTTCATGCGGTCGATCTGCCTCTTCCCGATCGTTCTGGTCGGCCTCTCGGGGGGACTGCTGTACCGAGCTTTCCGGCAGGAGCAGATCGATTTCGCTTTTATTGCGGCCGTAAAATTCAGAAATACTGCCGAGGCTTTGTCGCTGCTGAACCGGGGAGCGACCGGCGTGGACGATCTGGCAGGTCCGCTCCCGAGCGAGGCGCAGAGCTATCCCGAACCTCTGCTGATTATCGCTGCCAGCCGGGGAAATGTGGAGATCGTTCGGGCTTTGCTGGATCACGGCGCGCACGCCGTGGCCAAGGAAAAGTCCGGTGTAACCGCGCTGCTCGCTGTGTCCGAATCTCTGTATCCGCCAGACTATGAGAGCATGAAGGCTGCGCAGCGAAGGGCAGGATCGCAGCGCTACAGGGCCATATTGCGCCTTTTACTGGATCACGGGGCGGATCTTCGGGCTCGCAGCAGGGTGTCTGCGTCGGCGTTATGCGACGCCGTGGCATATAACCAACAGGAGGCAATAGCGCTGCTGCTGGACCGGGGCGCGGATCCCAACGCCCCGGAGGATCGCACCCCGCTGCAGGTCGCCATCGAGAACGACAATATCCAGGTCGCGAAGATACTGCTGGCCCGAGGCGCCAAAGCCAACCCCACGGGTGTTCCTCCCCTCGTGCTTACCTCGAACTTAGCGCTGTTAAGGCTTCTGCTCGATCATGGAGCGGACCCCAATGCCCGTTACGACTGGAACGTAGAAAGCATGCAGGAAGACGACGAGACTGCCTTGATACGCGCGGCCAGACAAAACCGGCTGCCTGTTGTGCGTCTGCTGCTCTCGCGAGGCGCCGATATCAATGAAACGAGCAATCTCGGCGGCAAAAGCGCTCTGATGCTGGCGGCTCGGCAGGGCAGCGTGAGCGCAGTCCATTATCTTGTCGATCACGGCGCGGCAGTCAATGCCCACGACAAGACGGGTGAGACGGCTCTCATGCTGGCAGCCGGGGAAGGCAGTCTGAGCATCGTTCGCTGCCTGCTCGATCATGGCGCAGAGATCGATGCCCGCGAGAAAAACGGAGCGACGGCTCTCTCTTTTGCCACCGAGGCCGATGAGAAGAGTGTTAGCGCACTCTTGAAGATTCGAGGCGGTAAGAAGCAGCATCAATCTATCGGACGGCGCTTCCTTTCAATTCTCTGGCTCCAGCTTGTTTTTAGACATCACTCTTCGATCAGCACAAAGGTCGCGCCGCCGACGAGATGTTCGGGCTCGCCGAGCGCCTTGGCGACAGGATCGGCCAGGGTCGGCCAGCCGGTGCGGCTGGTGGCTCCGGGCAGTTTGAGCGTATAGACGCCGTTGTGGGCGGTGATCGTGGTGCGGCGATTGTGCCGATCTGCCAGCACCGCCTGCGCCCGCTTTGCCGGAATGGTGATGTCGAGAGCCTTGTCGGTGTCCGTGAAGGCCATCCAGAGCTTACGGGTTCCGCTTTGAAAGGCGAACAGATCGTATCCGGTCGCCCAGGTGGGCCGGAACGGCGAATGCCCCTGTAAGAACCCGACTCCGGCGCTGCCGTGCTGCTGTGCGATCAGACGGGCACCGGCAAACTCTTTCACCAGCACCTCCCGATAGGTCGTCAGCGCGGGCTTGGGATCTCCGAGCATGCCGGTGTAGAGGCCCAGCGTGTTGGAGTTGTCGAGCTGGAAATGGAAGAACTTTTCGACACTGGCCAGCCTGCCCCACGCGAACGACTGCAGCAGATAGTCGCAGTAGTCGTCCGCACTGCCCCCCAGCAGGCCCCCCTGATCGGGAAAGCCCATCTCGGTGAACCAAATGGGTTTCTCTTCGCCCAGATAGTCGTGCATCATTTTGCGGTCGACCATCGCGTAGTCGTACAGGTCGGAGGCGCGGCTGTAACTGTGCTGACTCATCGCATCGAAGTAGAAGTGGTTCTTTTTGGCGTCGGGATCCTGCACGCAGGCTTTCAGATAGTCCTCGAAAAAGCACTCTTTCGGCGGATAGGGCGTGGGCGGCTTGAGTTTGTGCGTGAACAGATAGCCCTCGACATTGGCGTAACACATTCCCGCAAACAGCACGGTGCAGTGCGGATCGGCCTGTTTCGCCGCCAGATAGCAGGCTTTCTGATAGGCGAAAAAGTCGCGTCCATTGCCTTTGAAGAAAGCGTGGCCCGGCAGGTCCGGCTCGTTCCAGCTCTCCCAGGCATGCACCACGTTTTTATAGCGGCGCACCGTCTCGTAGACATAGCGTCCGTACAGATTCTCCCTGCTCCAGGCAGGCATAGCGCCGATGCCGCGCTCCGGACCCGCGATCTCATTGCCCTGGACGGCGGCAAACTTGGGGTCGTCCGCCCATTTCGCACCGTAGCCGAGCAGAACCAGAAAATCGAGTGCGGGATGTTCCTGCCGCTTCTTCGCGATCGCATCCATGTCGTGCCAGTTCCAGGCGTCCGGATCTTCGCCGGGCTTGGGACGTACATTGACGAACACGACATCGACCCGGCACATTTTGGCTCCGGCATCGAGCATCTTCACAGCGTATTCCGGGCTGGTGAAGAGATTGCCGTTGGAACACATGGCGAACGGATAGACCGGCGCAGGCGTGTCCGCCTGCGTCGATGTCCCTAAAACCCCGAGCCCTATCCAGAATGCGGCCTGCAGCATCCGCGCGGCAGAGCCCAGGAAACATCGTGCTGCCATAAGAAGAGACCTCATTACGCGGTTATTGCAGAAGAAATTCATTTCATCGCTGGCCTGCTGTCGCCTGCCTGCTGCCGTTTTGCCCGTTACGGCATTCGGTTTATTCTCTCGACGCCGTATCAGGGTGTGACGGGCTGGCCGTGTTCGCGGACGGTGGGAAAATGCGCGCCTTGCAGCACTTCTCCGGGAGCGACCTCGACATTGTGTTCGACCATGTGGGTTTTGGACGGATCCTTTTCGTAGCGGGTGTAACCGGGCATATAGTGGACGGCGATGGCGGGACGGCCGTGTGCGGAGCGGTTGGGCGGCGAGCCGTGCCAGGTCAGGCAGTGGTGAAACATCACGTCGCCCTTCTTCACTTCGCAGGGGACCGGCTCGACCGAGACGTTCTCCGGCAGCAGAGACAGGTCGGGCAGAGGGCGGAAGTTCGCCGGGTCCGTGCCGATTGTGCCTCCTTTGTGCGCGCCCCACTTATGGCTGCCCGGAACCATCCACATACAGCCGTTCTCGATCGTGGCGTCTTCCAGAGCCATCCAGGCGCTGATCAGATCGGCGGGCTGGATGATGGGCCAGTACGGATGGTCCTGATGCCAGTCGGTCGGACCTCCGATCGTCGGGGGCTTGTACTGCACCTGATCGTGCCAGACGCGCACGGTGTCGTCGCCCATCAGCTGCGCGATCATCGCCGTGATCTCGGGCTGGTAGAGATGGCGGCGAAACAGATCGTCGGCCTCCCATATATTCACGATCTGAACCACGACGTTTTGCGTACCGCCCATATTCCGCACCGCTTCGGCCCTGCCCGCCGACTGGCCTTCGATGACCGCAAACATGCGTTCGCGCAGCCCTTCTGCATTCGTATCGCTCGTTAAATGCTGCGCCTGCAGGAATCCCTGCTCTCGAAAACTCTGAATCTGTTCTGCACTCAACATGGTCGGTGTCTCCCTTCGGAAAGCGGCTTTGCTAAAGACGTTAGACGTTAGTTTCGTTCCGAGGGGGGCATTTCCTGCCAAACACTTGACAGTGTTCCTTGTATTTCTTATAATAGAGGGGGAGTT
>JAYTGR010000302.1:0-2055 GCA_043733205.1 Chthonomonadaceae bacterium | reverse complement strand
TGACCCTGCCGGGAATGACGCAGAAGATGCTCGTCATCGCGCACTATCCGGACGGCAGAACCCGCGACGTGACCCGTGAAGCTGTTTTTACCAGCAGTCTGCCCGAGGTCGCGGTCATCAGCTCCGATGGCGCTGTCAGCGCGATCCGCCGGGGGGAAGCGGCCTGTCTTGTCCGCTACGAAGGCGCGTATGCCGCCAACAACATCACGGTCCTAGGGGACCGCACAGGATATAAGTGGGCCTCTGTTCCGGAGAACAACTACATCGATCGCCTGGTGGATAGGAAACTGCAGAAGGTGCGGGCGCAGGCTTCCGGCCTCTGCGACGATGCCACGTTCATTCGCCGCGCCTACCTCGATCTGACCGGTCTGCTCCCCACGCCCGAAGTCACCCGTACTTTCCTGGAAGACAGGACACCTTCGGCGCAGAAGCGGGAGCGGCTGACCGACAGCCTGCTCGCCTCCGACTCCTTTAACGAGCGCTGGACGAACAAATGGTCCGACCTGCTCGATTCCAACAGCAAATTTCTCGGCGATGCCGGGGTGCGTAAGTTCCGCAACTGGATCCGCGCCTCCGTCGCCGAAAACAAGCCTTACAATCAGTTCGTTCGGGAGTTGGTCACCGCTTCTGGGGATGCCAACCTGAATCCCGCCGCCAACTATATGCGCGTGGTGCGCGACTCCTCGACCGCGACCGAGAATGTCACGCAGCTGTTCCTGGGGGTTCGCTTCTCCTGCGCCAAGTGCCACGACCATCCGTTCGAGCGCTGGACGCAGAACCAGTACTATCAGTTCGGGGCATTCTTCGCGCAGGTGGGCTACAAGCCGGGTGCGCCGGGAACGGAAGTCGTGTTCAACAAGGGCAGCGGCGAAGTGATGCACCCGAAGACGGGGCTGGCCGTTCTGCCGGGCGTTCCGGTCGGTCACCTCGCAGCGATCAAGACGGAGGACCGCCGCCAGGAGTTTGCGGACTGGCTGACTTCGAAAGAGAATCCTTTCTTCTCCCGCGCCTATGTCAACCGGATCTGGAGCTACTTCCTCGGCAAAGGCATCATCGACCCGGTGGACGACATCCGTGCGAGTAATCCGGCGAGCAACCCGGAGCTGCTGGAAGCGCTCAACACCGATTTCGTGAAGAATGGTTTCGATACGCGCCATATCATGCGCGTCATCGTGCTATCGCGTACTTATCAGTCGGAACTGCGCTCCAACCGCTGGAATGCCGACGACCATATCAACTTCTCGCATGCCGCACCGCGCCGCCTGGAAGCCGAGCAGCTCTACGACGCGCTGCATCAGGCGACAGGCTCGACCGTTCAGTTCGCCGGACTGCCGGCCGGAACGAAAGCGGAAGAGCTGCCGGACGCGAAGGCGGCGGGGGATGGCTTCCTGGACCTGTTCGGCAAGCCTGTCCGCGAGACGCCCTGCGAATGCGAGCGCTCCAGCACGGTGAGCCTTGGGCAGGCGCTGAACCTTATCAACGGCCCAACGCTCTCCGACTCGGTCTCCGCCCCGACCGGCCGTATCGCCCAGCTGCTGAAAGCCAATCCGACCGATGAGAAAGTGGTAGAAGAGATCTTTCTTGCAACGCTCTCCCGTTTCCCGACCGCGAAGGAGAAGCAGACGTCCCTGGCGACCCTGCATGTCTCCGCCAACCGGGGAGAAGGCGCAGAAGATCTGATGTGGGCTCTGCTCAACAGTCCTGCCTTTCTCTTCAATCGGTGACAGGAGAGGTTTTAAAGGGGGATTGGAACTTTTTGAAGGGCAGACTCCCTTATAGAATGTATCACTGCGCAATAACGGATATGTACGCAAACGACCTTTGCTCTCCGAACTGCGCGTGCTGAAAGAGGCAGTCTGCTTTGAAAATTCAAGAAGCGTTTGCGGCGAAATGGCGGGTGGCGTCTGTATGGTTTGCTGGCTTGTGCGCGGCAGGCGCTCTGGCTGGATGCAGCCCGATGGACGACTCTAATCATGGAATCGCTGCCAATCAGAAAGATAGTAAGGGAATGACACAACTACCGATAACCGCTCCGACCGTGCCGTCGGGGAGAGA
>JAYTGR010000301.1:0-2057 GCA_043733205.1 Chthonomonadaceae bacterium | reverse complement strand
ACAACCGGCATATCGTTCCCTACGTCATCGAACCCTCGGCCGGAGTGGATCGCGGTGTACTGGCAGCACTCTGCGAAGCCTATGACGAGGAGACTCTGGCAAATGGAGAGGTGCGTACCGTTTTACGCCTAAAACCTGCACTCTCACCCATCAAAGTCGCGGTACTGCCACTGAAAAAGAACGCGGACGAAATCGTGGCCGTGGCGAAAAAGATCAAGAACGACCTCCAGGCAAGCGGCGAAATGCGGGCGGTCTACGACGATTCGGCGGGAATCGGCAAACTCTATCGCCGCCAGGATGAGATCGGCACTCCCTTCTGCGTCACCGTCGATTTCGACACGCTCGGACGCGGCGACGATATGGCGATGAAAGATACCGTCACGATCCGGGACCGCGACACGATGCAGCAGCACCGCATCCCCATCGCCGAACTCTACACCTACGTCCGCTCACGCATTTAGGCTGCATACGTAATCCTAATACGTTTCCCATGAGACGTGGCACCCCTCCGCGTTTTACCAGGCGACCTAACCCCCCGTCCCCCTTCCCGACATGGGAAGGGAGTGCCCCGACAAGGACTGACCTGGTTCCATCTAACCTTTTCTCTGTCTCCTCGCCCCTCCCTCGTGAGATAGTTATTTCCTCAATCCTGCGCCTGCCTCTGTGACAGATCGAGCGCACAGGATCGGATTCAGGAGGTTAAAGGCGGGCGAGGAGAGCCGTGCGCCGTGCTGTAAACTCGTCGTCGGAGAGGACGGGGGCGGCAGTGAGAGTGGAATAAGATTGGGTGAGGGTCACCCAGGATTTGCAGCCTTCGTATTCGGGGAGCATGGGAATGGTGAGAGGCTCGGGAAGGCGATAGATGCGCAGCAGAACGAGGTAGAGTGGGTCGTAGGGATTAAAATCGAAGCGCATTCGGACGTAGGTTGGGTTCCAGATGTGTTCGTGAGCGAGGGCCTCTGCCTGCGCTTCATTATTGGCGACCGCGATGGTGTCGACGACGGCGTAAGCGGCAAGGGAGACTGTTCCGGGCTGGTGGGGTGCGGATTGAATGGTTTTGAGGGCAGGCAGCCATTGGGGCTGGAGGAGAGCGGCGTTTTGATGCTCGTAAGTGGGCATCAGCCAGAACTCGGGATCGTCGATGCGAAAGACGTTGCCCTCTTCGCGAATACCGCCTTTGCGGATGAGGAGGGTCTGATGGCCGTCCAGCAGGGCCTGACAGGAGACAGCCCACTCTTTGAAGGCGCGGTCATGTGTGGGTTTCATCCGTCGAGGCCCTGAAGGTGTGGGTTGGTGGCGCGCTCCTTCCCGATCGTCGTGGGGCCGTTATGCCCCGGCAGCACCTGGGTGGAGTCGGGCAGCGCGAACAGCTGGGTGCGGATGGAGTGCAGGAGGGTTGGGAGCGAACAGCCTGGAAAGTCCGTGCGTCCGATACTGCCGTCGAACAGCACATCTCCGACGACGGCGATGTCATCGAACAGGAATGTCACGCTGCCGGGAGAGTGCCCCGGCGTGTGGACGACGCGAATCGGAGTCTCTCCCAGGGTAAGGGTCTGGCCGTGCTCCAGAAAGAGGCTGGGTTCGGGAGAAGGCTCTGCTGTGAAACGGTACTGTCTGGCGTGTTCGGGAAGGGCGCGGAGGCGGTCGAGGTCGTCCCGGTGCAGGGCCAGCGGCGCGCCTGTCTTCTCCGTATAGAACGCGTTGCCGATGATATGGTCGAAATGCGCGTGCGTGTTCAGGATATAGCGGATCTGCACTTTTCGCGCCTCGATGTCCGCCCAGAGCGATTCGGAGTCGAAAGAGGGATCGACGAGAGCGGCGTCCCGCGTCGCTTCGTCTATCAGCAGATAGGTGTTGTTGTCCATCGGACCAAGTTGATAGCTGACGATCTCCATGTTTACCCCCTGCCTTCCGTCGCGATGGCCCACGCCTGCTCTGCGAGACGCTTCATCACCAGACTCTGTTCCCAGCGGTCGCTGATCTCTTTGCCGTCGGGCGTCGTGATCGCATAGCGCGGTGGGCCGAGTTCGCTGGCAAAAGGCAGCACATCCCCAGGA
>JAYTGR010000300.1:0-5934 GCA_043733205.1 Chthonomonadaceae bacterium | reverse complement strand
CTCCGGCTGCCCTGTTGAAGAGTCGGCGGCTGCGAAGCACACTGCTTCTGGGAGCCGCGCTGGCGGCTGCAGCGGGGCTCTGGATACTCGGTTCTGCGATCGTTCTCATTCGCGCGGCGCTTCCCAGGCTGCCACGCATCGAAGCGGATTACGGCTCAAAGCAGATAGAAGCGAGTCTATCCGAGATCTCCTACCCTATGCAGGATGCTTTAATTGCTGCGGAGGACGGGAACTTTTATCAGCATGCGGGCGTGGATTGGGAGGCGCTGCATCGAGCGCTTCGCGCAGATTGCCGCGCAGGGCATATGGTTCAGGGAGGCTCCACGCTGACGATGCAGGCGGTACGCTACACTCTCCTCCCTTTCGATAAGCGACTCTCCCGAAAACTGGCGGAGATCGTGCTTGCCTTCTCTCTTGACAGTCGGCTTTCCAAGCAGGGGGTACTGCGCCTCTATTTCGATCAGGTCACCTTCGGGCTGCATACTGCCGGCATCGCTTCCGCCTCCCGCATTTACTTTCAGAAATCTCCACAGGAACTGACGCTTCCGGAAGCCGCTTTCCTGGCAGGTCTCCTTTCCAGACCACCGCAATCGACCTCAGATGTCACCGCCGCCTTCGTCGCGGCACGTCAGAAACTCGTTTTTGAACGCCTGCAATACTTCTTTCCGACGAAATACGATGAAGCGACGATAGCCAGAGCGCGTCAGGAGAAACTCGTTTTCTCCTGGGAGCATCGCTCTGCGACTTCCCACGGAGGCCTGTGATGAGAGTAATTTCAATATCCGGGACAGCTCCCGGGCGCTCCTCCTCCCGGCAGGGGTTCACCCTGGTAGAACTGCTCACTGTGCTGGCCGTCATCGCCGTGCTGGCGGCCCTGCTGCTTCCCGTCTTTGCAAAGGCCCGCGAGGCGGCGCGGCGCTCGGCCTGTATTTCCAATCTCCATCAGATGGGATACGCATGGACCCTGTATATTCAAGACTACGATGAACGAACGCCGGGAGGAGCCTATGCGCGCTTTGCCGACCCTGCCACTGGCAATACCATCGACGGGCATCGCTATACGCCGCTCTGGGTGCTCTCCCCCTATCTCCATTCGGAAGCGGTATTCGTCTGCCCCACCCAGTTGGGATGGAATTTCAGCACCGTGAATCCGGCCCTGGACACTCACCGTCCCCGAGTCGGCAGCTATGCCTCTAACTACGAACTGGTGGATATCTCAGACGCACAGGATACACAGCCCGAAATGATGATTCTGTTATGTGACTCCTACAATCCCTGGCAAAACTGCTCGTATGGCTGTTCGGCAAGCTGCACAGGAGGCTGCTCGAGCTTTATCTGGGACCGAATCGGGCGAGGCTGCTACCTGGGCGACTGTTCTAAACCGACTGGATGGCACAACGGAGGAATCGCTCTCGCTTTTGCGGATAGCCATGCCAAGTGGAAGCCGCTGCAGGGCATCTACTATCGTAACTGGGTCCGCGACCTTCCTTCGAGCGATTCCCACTATAACCAGCCCATTACTCTGGATTGGTAAAGCCTGCTTCTAAAAGATCCTTCCTGTCGCGATTTCCGGGAATAGGCCACCAGCGGACAGGCATTGAGTTCTGCCGTTTTGATAGGGGAAGTCCACCTGCCTGGACTCAACTCGGTGCCAACTCGCAGCATTCCAGTCCACGCAGGTGGACTTCCCATTTCAGCGCGGGGTTTCAACCCCGTGAGCACAAAATACGAAAGAAATACGTCCGACTACTTAGCGGAGGCGTTCCGTTATGTCGAGAGCATCGCCGGTGGCGGCGCCCAGGGCGGTATTGTCGAAGATACACCAGACAGGGGCCGATCTGGACAGTTCACGCAGGTTCTGCGCGAGGGCGCTGAGGAAGTCGCTGGAATAGGCGGAGTAGTAGGTGCGGGGCGACCCGTGCAGACGATAGTAGACCAGCCCCGGCCACCCACCCGGAGAAGCGGCTGCGGGCACGGGCGCAGGATCGGCGGCGACGCGGGCGATGTGGAAGTCAGTCAGAACACGCGCCGCTTCCCTGCCGAACCAACTGGCGTGGCGTGGTTCACAGACGGCATCTCCGGCGAAACGCGCGCGCAGAGCGGCGAAAAACGTTGCGGCAATCTGCGGATCGAACGCCAGACTCGGCGGGAGCTGGACGAGCAGAGGCCCCCAGTTGGATCCCAGCGCGGTCGCCTCGGCGAGGAAACGTTCCAGCGGCAGGCTCGTTTCGACAAGCTTGAGCCGATGCGTGATCTCTTTGGGGGCCTTGACCGCGAAGCGAAAACCTTCCGGCACAGAATCCGCCCACCGCACATACGTCGCAGGCCGATGCGGCTTATAGAACGAGGAGTTGATCTCCACCCCGCACAAGCGCTGGGCGTAGCGCATCAGATGCGTTTCCTCCGCGGGGAATTCGGCGGCGTACTCTTTCGGCAGGGCCCATCCGGACGTACCGACCGTGACCGCATGGAGGGCCGCAGCTTTGCCTGCCTCGATCAGCGCCAATTTTCACTCCCTTTGCCCTGCGGGATCCTTCGCAGCGAGCTATTAGATCTCTGCCAGAGGCTCTTTCGAGTCGCCGAAGCTGGGGAGGCGGACGCCGGCTTTATCCATCAGCGACAGGTAGAGGCTGCACATCTTGCGGTTGGGCTTGCCGGTGAAATCGAGGACGCGGCCGGACTTGATTTGCCCGCCGCCTCGACCGAGAAGGATCGTTGGGAGTTGGTCATTGTTGTGATTCCCGGTCATCATGCTGGAGCAGAAGAGGATCATGCTGTTGTCGAGCAGCGTGCGCTCGCCTTCCTGCACCCTGTCCAGGCGCTTGGCGATGTAGGCGACCTGCTGGGTGAAGAAACGGTTCACCTTCAGCCAGTCGTCGCCGTCGGTATGCGACAGCAGGTGATGGATCATGTAATCGATGTGCAGGTTGGGGAAGCGCAGCGACGAGTGGTCGTTGTTGAGCTTCAGGGTGCAGACGCGGGTGGTGTCGGTGCGGAAGGCCAGCACCAGAATATCGCACATCAGCCGCATATGCTGGTCGATATCCTGCGGGATGCCATCGGGCGGGCGCTTCATATCCGGCGCAAACAAGGTCGGTCGCCAGCCCTGCAGCCGTCCGCTTCTGTTGGCCTGCTCGATCTGCTGTTCCACTTCGCGTACCGAGGTAAGGTATTCGTCCAAACGATGCCGATCCGAGCGGCTGACGCGGCCCCTGTAGTCTGAGGCATCCTCGCGCACGGCGTCCAGCACGCTTTTATCGGTGCGCGCTCCCCGATTGCGGAAGAGGCGGTCGAAGGCGAGCGCGGGATAGAGTTCGAGGGGCGTGGGAGTGGTGGCGCTGCTCCAAGAGATATGGGAACTGTAGATCATTGAGTAGTTCTTGTGGATCGCCGCGATTGGCTGCTCCGTGCCCAGCACCAGGCTCGATACCTTTGTCTGGCCTTTGGTCGCGTCGGCGAGCATCTGGTCGCAGCTGATCCCGGAGCGGACCTCGCCGCCGGGCGCGAGATGCGCGCCGGTGAGCAATTTGCCCGTCTGGCAGCTATGAATGCCGCCGATCAGCGCCTCCGCATTGTAGAGACCGCGCAGGAAAAGCATTTTCTCGCGATGCGGAGCGAGAGGCTCCAGCACCTTGCCCAACTCCATGCTTGCGCCTTCGCCCTTCGCCCACCACTCCTTGCTATGAAAGCCGTTGCCCGAGAAGAGGCACGCGAACCGCACCGGCGGCTGGGAGCCGCCTTTTGCCTTCTCGTCTCCCCAGACCGGCGTCGATTCCAGCCAGGGAAGCGCCATCGTCACGCCCGCGCCCCGCAGAAACGTTCGGCGCGATATCGGCTGAAAATTGCGGTTGTTCATGGCTCTCTCCTCTGTAGGCGGCGCCCTTGCGCGACCTGTAAAGCGCCCTCGCGTTTCTGCTGGGAAACGGCAGCGGCGCGGTGGAAACCGGCGTTCTGCGCGTACCCGGTCCGACGGATCGTCTGGAACTCCGTTCCGCGGATCGTCTGGAACTGCGGGCTGGCGACGATCATGGCGACCGCCTCCGAAATCTTGCCCCCGTTTCGGTTCAGGCGCGTCGTCATTGTGTCGATCAGCGGCTGATCCGAGTTGAGGACCGCCCGGCCGAGGGCATAGCCCAGGAGCCTGCGGCAGAAGAGATGCATCACCTGATCGCGGCGGGTCGTCGTCAGATAGCGGCGCAGGCCGTCGAGGACCTCGAACTGCGTGCCGTCCCGCAGGGCAGCGTGCGCGTCGATGGGTCGGCCGCCCAGATCCTTATCGCGGAACCGGCCGATGGCATCGTACTTTTCGAAGGCGAAGCCGAACGGATCGATACGCCGGTGGCAGCCCGAACAGGCTGGATCGTGGGTGTGCTTCTCCACCTCCTGGCGGATCGTGAGGGCAGCCGTGGCCTCTTCCTCCGGCAGTTTAGGAACGTTGGCAGGCGGACGCGGCAGGCGTTCGCCCAGCAGCGTTTCAGAGACCCAGTTCCCCCGCAAAATCGGGCTCGTGCGCGATGCGCCCGACTGCGCCGCCTGCACGCTGGCAAGGCCCAGGATGCCGCCGCGCCCGTAGCGCCGCACGTTCTCCACCCGACGCCACTGCATCCCGACCACGCCGGGGATGCCGTAGTGCTTCGCGAGCGGCTCGTTCAAGAACGTATAGTCCGCGTTCAAAAGGTCGGAAGCGGGCCGGTCGGCCTGGAACAGATCCTGGAAGAAGAGCAGCGTCTCCTCGTAGATCGCTCCGCGCAGAGCCGCGTCGAAGGTGGGGAAGAGCCGCTCGTTTTTCTCGTTCAGGGCGTCGAATCCCCTCACATGGAGCCACTGTGCACCGAACTCGACGGCCAGGGAGTTACGTATGCGTCCGTCGCGCAGCATCCGGCGGGTCTGCGCCTGCAGCACACCAGGAGTGTGGAGTTGGCCTGCAGCGGCGGCGCGGCGCAGCTCTGCATCCGGCTGCGAGGACCAGAGGAAGTAGCTGAGCCGTGTGGCAAGCTCCCAATCGCTTGTCTGCCCGACCTTCGCGCCGACCGGCGCCTGCTCGATGCGGAACAGAAACGCGGGCGCAACCAGGACACGCGCGATCAGGGCGTGGAACGCCTCCTCGGGCGGCGAACCGTTCGCGCAGAGAGTACGGTAGAGCGCAGCCTGTTCGGACTTCTCCCTGGGCGTGAGCGGACGACGGTAGGCGCGGGCCGTGAAGTCGCTCAGCGCCGCCAACTGCTTCGGAACCGCAGCCGCTTCCGCCTGCTCGAACTGCGCGGCACGCCGGTCGAACTCCGGCCGCAGGCCCTCGAAGAAGGCGACCATCTCCTTGCCGCCATCCTGGGTCACGAAGCCGATGAACAGCGGCAGATACTTCTGCTCGGCCACCGGCTGTCGGCTGATGAACAGGTGCTCGGCCCACAGCCGGTCGAGCGCGCGGGTCTGCGCGGGGTCGAGAAACAGGCGCTTGAGAGGTTCATCCTCGCGGTGAAACATCTTGAGCGACACGACCTCGTCGTTCGGAATGACCGCTGGGAAACAGGTAAAAAGCGGGAAGACGCGCCGGAACTGTTCGCAGCCTGCTCTCACCTTCTCGAACGCCGGGGAGCCGGGCGTTGCTACGAGAGGACTGGAACTGCCGGCGTCCCAGCGAACTCCCTGCGGCTCCAGAGAGGCCGATGCCTGTACCTGCACGGCGCGATCGTTGGGCGAGTCGAGGAGCCGCGCGTCGGCGACGAACTCGCGCCCTGCAGCGAGAGCGGCAGGCAGCCGGATCTCGGGCACCGCGTCCGCTCGGCCGGGAGCTGCTCGCGTGTACGCTCATTCTGGCCGTATTCCTCTTATGGCGCGGTTCGGCATCCCTGAGCGTGCGTACTCATATTGCCGCAGGCCTGGAGGCATCCACGCCGGAGACGATAGAGAAGGCGGCAGAGGCCTATCGCGCCGCAG
>JAYTGR010000299.1:0-2062 GCA_043733205.1 Chthonomonadaceae bacterium | reverse complement strand
TCCGCAGTCACGCTCTGAAAAACCAGGGCATGGTGACCATGCTCGCCGACGGCCGCAACAAAGTGCTGCAGGGCCTCACAACCATTCAGGAAGTGCTGCGCGTCTGCCAGCGCGAAGAGTTCGACTAGAAAAGACTATGCCGGAATTTACCTACAAAGCACTCGATAAATCGGGACAGGTCTCTTCAGGGACTATCACCGCCCGCGACAACCAGGACGCCGCCGTCAAGGTGCGCGCGCTCGGTGTCTTCCCCACTTCTATCGCCACGGGCGCCAAAGCTGTCGGGAGCGGGGTTCTCGACGAACCTGTCACCAGGAAGAGTTCCCCCGCAGCGGCCATGGCGACGAGCGGCAAGAAAGTCACACGGCTTCAGGTGCTGCTCTTCACCCGGGAGATGTCGGACCTGCTCGATGCCGGTCTGCCGATGGACCGCGCCTTCTCGGTCCTGCTGGACCAGGCCGACAGCGCCCCGCTGCGCCACATGCTGAACACGATGCAGGGCGATATCCGCGCCGGCACCCCGCTCTCCGACGCCCTGCGCAAGTTTCCCCGGGAGTTCGAGGAACTCTACGCCAACATGGTGAAGGCCGGAGAGGTTTCGGGGCAGCTCTCGGGCGTTATGACCCGTCTCGCGGAGTTCCTGGAGAAGGATGCGGTGCGCCGCAGTCAGATCCTGTCGGCTCTGACCTACCCCGCCGTCCTGATCTTCGTGGCTATCTCCGCCGTTGTCTTCCTGATGACTTTCGCCATTCCGCGTCTCGCTCCGGTTTTCAAAGACATGGGGGCCGATCTGCCGCTGCCGACCACGATTTTGATGGGAACCTCCGGGTTCGTCGGCAAGTTCTGGTGGCTCATCCTGATTGCGATCGTCGGAGCGACATTCCTCTTCCGGACCTGGGTCGCCACCCGCGCAGGCCGTTACGCCTTCGACCGAATGCGGCTCAACACGCCGCCGTTCGGATCACTGGTTCAGAAAGTTGTCGCCGCCCGTCTGGTACGAACACTTGGCACACTCCTTGGGGGCGGAGTTCCTATCCTGGAATCCATGAACATCTCTGCCTCCTCTGTCGGCAATATGGTCGCCACGGAGGCTATTCTCACCGTACACAACGCGGTCCGGCAAGGCGAGACGCTGCACGATGCGATGGACAAAGCCGGTAACTTTCTGCCCGTCGTCGTTCACATGACGGCGGTCGGCGAAGAGACGGGCCGTCTGCCGCAGATGCTCATCCGCACCGCCGAAACACTCGACTTCGAGGTGGACAGCGCCATGCGCCGCCTTACCAGCCTTGTCGAGCCGCTCGTCGTTCTCTTCATGGGTGTCTTTATCGGGTTCATTGTGCTCTCGATTCTGCTGCCCATCTTCCAGATCAGTTCGCTCGTAAAATGAAAGGAGCCTTCTCCATGAACACCCTGTCAATCCCACGCCGCCGCGCCCGAGGTGGTTTTACCCTCATCGAACTCGTCGTCGTCATCGTCATTCTGGCGATCCTTGCCGCCGTCATCGTGCCGCGCTTCTTCGGACGCACCGACGACGCCAAAATCTCCAGCGCGATCACCACCATCAAGTCGATCGACGACTCCGTCGGCCTGTACAATGCCGATACCGGCAGCTTCCCGCCCAGCCTGGATGCGCTTATCAGCAATCCGCAGGTCAAAGGCTGGAACGGTCCCTACCTGAAGAATCAGTCCAGCGTTCCGATGGATCCGTGGGGCCATCCCTATACCTACACCGTGCCCGGCGGCAGCGGGCGCGACTACGACATCGTGTCCCAGGGTCCCGACGGCAAGAATGCGCCGATCACGAGCTGGAACACCAACGGGGGTAAGTAGCGTCGATGTCCACTCGCCTGCGCCGCGCTTTTACTCTTATCGAACTCATGGTCGTGATCCTGATGATCGCGGTCATGGCAGGAGTGGTTGTGCCCGCGTACAATCACTTCTACAGGAAGTCTCAGTTCGAGAATACGGCACGGCAGGTGCAGGACATATTCGCATTCGCCCGGGAACAGGCGATCGTCAAGGATACGACGGTCACGGTCACTTACGACGCGCAGAACCA
>JAYTGR010000298.1:0-2065 GCA_043733205.1 Chthonomonadaceae bacterium | reverse complement strand
CACGCCCGGTGCATTCGCGCATATAGCGGTCGAAGATCGGAACCAGGCTCCGCTCCGAAGGCGACCAGCCTTTGCGCTCGACGTTGACGCTGTCGGAGATCAGAAGTTTGACGCCTTCTTCTCCCAGCTGCGCGAAGCGCGGAGCATCGAACAGATGGTTGTCGATCGGGGTCTGATCGATCTTGAAATCGCTGCTGTGGACGACTGTGCCGACCGGCGACTTGATGACCAGACTGGCCGCGTTGGGCAGCGAGTGGGTGACCAGAACGGCCTCGATCGACAGCGGCCCGAACTGCACGGCGGCGCGGTCGGGGAACTCGTTGAAACTGGTGCTCGCGACCAGCCCATGCTCGCTCAGCTTCTCGCGCACCATTCCCAGTGTCAGCTTCGTTCCCCAGAGGGGCAGGGGAAGCTGCTTGAGGACGAACGGCAGTGCGCCGATGTGGTCCTCGTGTCCATGCGTCAGGAGGATAGCTTTGACCATCTCCTTGCGCTCCAGCAGATAAGTGATATCGGGGATGATAAGATCGACCCCCGGATGCTCGTCCGTCGGGAAAGCTACGCCGCTGTCCACCACGAGAATCGTGTCCTCGTAGTGGAGTGCGATCATATTTTTGCCGACTTCTCCGCTTCCCCCGAGAGAGATAATGCGAAGTTTGCCTTTTGGCCCGATGCCGGTATCCGTCACAGATTTTTTCCTTCAGCTAACAGTGCGTGTTATTTGTCTTACAACATTCCATAAGCGGCCAGGGCCGTCTTTACGATTTCCAGCTCTTTTGCATTCGCTTCTACCAAGGGCAGGCGTACCCCGCCGACTGCGATGCCGAGCAGGTTCAGAGCCGCCTTGAGCGGGACCGGGCTCGGTGTTGTCGGCTGGAAACAGGCGCGCAGCATCGGCAGCATTTTGCCGTTGAGCCGCACCGCCTCCGCCAGCCGTCCTGCGAAAAAGGCCGTATGCAGGGCCTTCATATCTTTGCCGACCAGATGCGCCGTCACGCTCACCACCCCGACGCCGCCTACGGCGAGCAGGGGCAGTGTCATGCCGTCGTCGCCGCTGTAGACCGCGAACTCGGCCGGAGCCTCCGCAACGATCTCGGCGCACTGCACCAGATTGTTGGCGGCCTCTTTGGTCGCCACGACATTCGGGATGTCTTTCGCCAGGCGAACGGTCGTCACCGCATCCATGTTCTGCGCAGTTCGGGGCGGCACATTGTAGAGCATGCAGGGCAGGGAAGGCACACTCGCGGCGATGGCCTTGAAGTGCTGGTACAGGCCCTCCTGCGAAGGCTTATTGTAGGGCGGCACCACGAGCAGCACGCCATCGACGCCGGTCTCCGCCGCCTCCTGCGTCAGGACAATACTGGCCGCCGTGTCGTTGCCGCCTGTGCCGGCGATAACCGTGCCGCGTTTCCCGACCAGCTGTTTGACGAGGCGAAACAGCCTCAGCTTCTCGGCATGACTCAGAGTCGGCGACTCGCCTGTCGTGCCGCATACCACGATGCCGTCCGAACCATTGGCGAGCAGATGCTCCACCAGCCGCTCCAGCCGTGTCTCACTGATCTGTCCCTCGGCATCGAACGGCGTTACCATCGCCGTCAACACCTGTCCGAAAACTGCTGCCGCCATACAATACTCCCGTCGTTTCCCCGTCTTTTGCGGGTTCAAACATAGCGCCACACCCCGCAAGGAGGTGGCATTCACCTGCTTACTGCTGCTGTTCCATCTGAATCCACTTTTCCGCGATCTGAATGCCGTTGAGAGCGGCGCCTTTGAGGATCTGATCGCCGGAAAGAAAGAGGTCTATCGCATCGTCATTCGAAAGATCGCAGCGCAGCCGCCCTACCAGAACCTCGTCGCGCCCGCTCGCCTCCAGCGGCATCGGGAAATGGTTGTTCTCGCGGTCGTCCACCACCACCACGCCTGGAAAGCTGGCCAGCGCCGCCCACATGGCTTCCAGAGTCGGGCGCTGGCCAGCCTCAAATTCGATGTTGAGGCTTTCCGAGTGCGCTCGGACCACCGGCACGCGCACACAGGTCGCCGTGATCCTGAGCGTCGGGTCGTGCAG
>JAYTGR010000297.1:0-5947 GCA_043733205.1 Chthonomonadaceae bacterium | reverse complement strand
GGGTATGAAGAAGGTTGTCATTCTGGGCGGCGGTATCGGGGGGCTGAGCGCGGCGCACGAACTTGTCGAGCGTGGCTTCGCCGTCGAGGTGTACGAAGCCTTGTCTATTCCCGGCGGCAAGGCGCGCAGCATTCCCGTGCCCGGCACCAGCGTGCCGACCCCGCATGGCGGGCACTCTGCTCCGCTGCCCGGCGAACACGGTTTCCGCTTCTTCCCCCGTTTTTACAAGCATGTCGTGGACACGATGTCGCGTATTCCCTATGGAGAGGGCAAAGTCGTCTCGGACAATCTGGTGGACACCACGCGTGTGGAGATGGCGCGCTACGACGGCACCGGGATCGAAGTCCCGACCCGCTCGCCACGCTCCCTGTCGGACGTGCGCTGTGCCCTGGAGGATCTCTACACGCTGTTCGCGCCGGAGATCGGGATCTCCCGTGAGGACATGGCCTTTTTCGGCTCCCGGATCTGGCAGATCATCACCTCCTGCCAGGAACGCCGCATGGACGAATACGAGAAGCTCGACTGGTGGGACTTTATCGACGCGGACCACCGCTCGGAAGCTTATCAGAAGTTCCTGGGCTATGGCATCACGCGCTCTCTCGTCGCCGCCAAAGCCCGCCTCGCCAGCACCAAGACGATCGGCGATGTCTTCGTGCAGCTGATTTTCGACATGGTGATGCCGGGGCCAAGCAGCGACCGCCTGCTCAACGGCCCGACTAACCTCGTCTGGATCTATCCATGGCTCGACTACCTCACCAGGCGCGGGGTGCAGTATCATACGGAAGCCCGCGTGCAGGCGATCCGGTGTGAGGGCGGGCGCATCGTGGGCGCGACGATCGAGAAGGATGGCAGGACGTTCGAGGCCCACGGAGACTACTACGTCGCCGCGCTGCCGGTCGAGCGCATGGCGCCGCTGGTGACCCCTGCCATGCTCGCCCTCGATCCGAGCCTGGTCAGCCTGAACGCACTCGCCGAAAACGGTGTCGACTGGATGATCGGGATTCAGCTGTATCTGACGCACGATGTGCCTATCACCCACGGGCATACGATCTTCATCGACGCGCCCTGGGCGCTCACCTCGGTCTCGCAAAGACAGTTCTGGCCCGAGATCGACTTCGCCCAATATGCCGATGGCTGCATTCGAGGCATTCTTTCGGTAGACATCTCCGAGTGGGATCAGCCCGGAATTTGCGGTAAGACCGCCAAACAATGCACCGAGCAGGAGATCAAGGCCGAGGTGTGGGAGCAGCTGAAGCGCAGTCTCAATGTCGGCGGGAAGACCCTGCTGCAGGACGACATGCTGCATAGTTTCTACATGCCGCCCGATGTCTACCGCAGCGCCAGCGGAATGGCGCAGAACGAAGAGCCGCTGCTGGTGAATCTGATCGACACCTGGCGTCTGCGTCCCGAGGCGGTCACGAGCATTCCCAACCTGTTTCTGGCCTCCGACTATGTGCGCACCTATACCGATCTGGCCACGATGGAAGGCGCCAACGAGGCCGCGCGGCGCGCGGTCAACGGCATACTCGATGCCTCGGGCAGCAGCGCCGTACGGTGCGCGATCTGGAATCTGCAGGAGCCCCAGCTCTTTGCGCCCTGGCGGGAGCTGGACCGTGCGCGCTATCGCAAGGGGCTGCCCTGGGACGATACGATGGTGCTGCTGGGTCTCTCCACTCTGAAGGTGGCCGAGAGCGCCTTCCGCTCTTTTGAACAGGCCTCGGGGCTGGATATGAACGGGCTGCTGCTGCAGACAAACACCCTGACACAGATTACAAAGTGGGCCTCCCCGTTCCAGGCCGGACACCGTAACGATCCCGAGGATATAGAGATTCGGCCGGAATTGATGGAGGTTCTGCAGCGCTCCATCGCCGGTATCATGAAGGGCTCCTCCAGCGCTGCAGGCCGCGCCGCGCCGGAAGGCAGCGCATCGCCGGGGACCGAGACGAATGTCGGGAATCCGTCTTCGCCCCGCGTCCGCTCCGGCCGTGTCCGCATCCTTCCCTAATCCCAGCCGCTGCCCCTGAGCGCACCGTCCTAACGTCGGCCTGCAGACGGCCTGATCCAGTGAGGTATGTCGTGTCGATCTCTCTGCCTGACAACTCCCTAACCAGCGGGCTGCTGCCGTGTCTGGCGCGTTATCGCGAGATGACGCTGCAGGGCATGCTCGCCGCGCTGCCTGCGCGGGAGCCGCGCCGCTACCTGTACGATCCGCTGGCCGCACATATTGCACGCATGGGCAAGGGGCTGCGTCCGGCGCTCTGCATCGTCACCTGCAAGGCCTTCGGCGGCTCGGAGGAGGAGGCGCTGCAGTCGGCGGTGGCGCTTGAGATGCTGCACAACGCCTTCCTGGTACACGACGATATCGAAGACGAGAGCGAATTCCGGCGCAAACTGCCTACGATGCCGGCAGAGTACGGGGTGCCGCTGGCGGTCAATGCCGGAGACGCCATGAACGCGCTGAGCCTGAAGATGGTGCGTGACAACCTGCCGAAACTCGGCTCGCACCTCACCTGGAAAGTTTTTCAGGAGTTCGAGCATCTGATGCTGCAAAGCTTGGAAGGACAGGCGTTCGAGCTGGGCTGGATACGCGACAATCGCTGCGACATCACCGCCGACGACTATCTGATGATGGTTCTGAAGAAGACCTGCTGGTACAGTTTCATTCACCCCTGCCGCATCGGGGCGCTGATCGGCACCCGCGACACCCTGGACCTGAACCGCTTCAACCGGTTCGGCTACTTCATGGGGATCGCCTTTCAGGTGCAGGACGATGTCCTCAATCTAATTGGAGATCGGGACACCTACGGCAAGGAGATCGGCGGAGACATCTGGGAAGGCAAGCGGACCCTGATGCTGGTACACCTGCTGCGCCACTGCGAGCCGGAGGAGCGTGACCGCCTGATGGAGTTCCTGGGCCGCCCGCGTCTGGTGCGCTCCGCCCTGGACGTCCATTGGGTGCTGGAACGGATGGAGCATTACGGCAGCATCGAATATGCGCGTTCGGTGGCGCGTCACTTTGTCGGCGCAACGCTCCACGAGTTCACGACCGCGTATGGCGACACCCCGGACACGGAAGATAAGCGATTCATAGAGGAACTGATTCAGTACATGATCCATCGTAATGTGTGAGGATGGGGAGGCGCGGACAGCCGTTCGCGCCGGATCGGGAGGAGATTAGCAATGCTCTACTACCGGAGAAAGCCGCTGGATGGCTTGTCGGTCGAGACTCCGGCGGCCGAGGCGGAGCGTCTCGCCACCGAGTTTCCGAATCCTGCCGCGTCCGGCAAACCTGAGTCGGCGGCTGGCCCGCCCTCGGCCATCGACGACATCGCTCCGGCCCTGCCTCGGCTCCTGCGCCGGGAGTCCGGTCTGCCAGCCGCCGGGTCGGACGCTCTGCCCGCTTCTGTAAGTGCGCCTCTGCCCGACCGGAGCGGCGCAGATCTGGTCGCCCGTGCGGTCGAGATCCTGAACCAGGATCTGGCTTCCGGCGCGCTTGCCGCAGCCTCCGCTGCGCCCTTCCAGTCGATCCTGCCCATGCTGAATTTCGGCTCTCTGCCGACAGCGGGCAGTCTGCCTGCTGCTTTCGGAGAGACGCTGAACGGTCTGCTTCAATCGGTGCAGATGCAGAGCCCGACAGGGAACGGGCCGGTTCCGGCTGCCGCCCCGCTCGCTGCGGCCTGGGGCGGGCCTGCAATGCCCGGTTTGGAAGAGGCCGTTCCGCTGCAGCCTGCCGGAACGGCGCGTACCGGGGAACAGGCGGCGATCCTATTCAAGCTGCACAACGACAGTTTCCGCCCAGTTGAAATCGTGCTTCAAGCGGCCGAACTGACCAGTCCCTACGGACATACCATTCCGCAGAGTGCGATTACGATCACGCCGCAGACGCTGTCGCTTGCCCCGGACAGTGTCGCGGAGATCATGATCACGATCCTAATTCCGGCAGCGGCTCCCGCCGCCGTCTACTCCGGTCCCCTGACGGCGGCCGCACTCCCTTACCTGCAGGGCCTCCTTCAGGTGAAAGTAGAATAGTTTCCGCTCTCTTGTGCTGTCGGGAGCCGATCGCCTGTCCCAACCCAAAGCAACCGGCAGCATGCGATAGCAGAGCTAACGAGAGACATTACGGAGTTTTGAGCCTCGCCTTACGGATTGGCTCTTTTTTGGAACAGATCAGCTTTGGCACCGATCCAGCGGGAGCGAGACGCGGATGGATCTTAATGGTAACGATCCGAGAGGCAGATTTACCGGCTTGCAGGGTGCCGAAATCGAGGGAAGCTGGCGCAAAAGCGATCAGCGGTACTTGTTCTCCGATCAACTCCAGCAGCGCGACAGGAAGAGGCTGCCCGGACTTCATTTTCGCCTGATTATACCGCTTCGACCGTCCACATCAGGGATGTGCCTCCGACGCTATCTGCAATATTGGGGTCATTATAATTATTCCGATTGACTGCTTCTATCAGTATGCGATGCCGTCAGGTCAATGCTCAACTCGCTCGTTGGCGTGATGCGCGATCAATATTTTAACAAACTCGTCGTTGCCGGTGTCACGCGCCCATTCCAGCGGTTTTTCACCTAGGCAGTCCGGAAGGTTGACATCCGCGCCTCGCTGTAGAAGCAGCAAAAGGATGTGACGATCAGACATCTGGATGGCACAATCGATCACCGGCACAAGCGCTCTTCCCGGTATATTCACATCCGCTCCATGGTCGAGCAGACACCGAGTCAAGGGGTAATTCTTTAACGTTACTGCGAACTCCAGCGGTGTGATACCGCTACGTTCGCGCACATTGACCGGGCTTCCCTTCTCGGCCAGTCTCTCCATGAGAGCGATACGCGCTTTGGTAGGGGGAATCACTTCTGCCTCGATGACACGGACGCTCTCCATAGTCAGTATAAGGAGGGAGACGCCACGTACTCGTCGGGGCGGTTGTCCTGTGACCATCGCCGCAAGCCGTCTCCATCACACAACAGGAGACGGAGCATAGTAGAGCATACGCGTATCCGCGCCCTGATCTAGAGCCTCCATCGCCTCCTGATCCTGATTGGCCACGATTGCACTCGCGAGAGCCTGATTCAGATGTTGCTGCCGAACATAAGCTCTTCCCTGCCAAAGACACCAGGCCAGGATCACTGCCATAGCTCCATAAGCCCATCGCAGCCTCGGTCTACGATCACCTCGGTCCCTCCCGTGGGAACCTGAGGCAGTCTCTCTGCTTGGATCGGTTACCCATTCTAAGACTCCATGAAGGGGCCATCTTCTTCCTCGCATTCTGCCGACTGAAAGTGGGATCACTGCAACTGATATAGTGGATCGCCGTTATCCTGGTTCTCATGACGATACGCCGGTTGATGCCGCACACTATTTATGTCAGGTCATCCGCAAGCGGGTGGAGACGACCTTCAGTCAGATCGCCGCGCATCTGGCACGGAGCATTCATGCGGTGACGCCGAGTGGGTTTGAGTTGAAGGTTTTGCCGACCGTTCTCGCCTGCTCCCTTCTAGGGTAGGCAGCAACTCAGGTCACAATAAGCCTTTACTATGCACAACGCGAATGAAGCCGAAATATCTGACCCGAATTCCTCCGCTTGCGTCCCATTGACCGCCCCCTATTGGGTGCCATGCCCAGCGTTCGATCCGCAGCACACTGATTTCGTATCGGCCGTTCTGCCGAAGCGAATCGATGTAAGGCCAATTGCGCTGGCCGAGCATTTCGATCGTGGCAAGAAATAGGAGCAAGCACACAAGGAAGGTGCGAGGATTCGCCATTTTGAAACGACTGGAGATCTTCATCTGTTTTTCCCTTGAAATAAATCTATCCTGAGAGCCTTTTTCAAAAGTCGTTGAACAGTGAGAGTTAGCACTCCTTGTCGAATTTGGTCTTGCCGGATCAAATCGAAAAAGGAGCGCTAACATGAACATTTTAGCAGATATCTGGGACACGATCTGCACG
>JAYTGR010000296.1:0-2071 GCA_043733205.1 Chthonomonadaceae bacterium | reverse complement strand
AGAGAAGACGCTGCGGATCTCCGGACTGGACGCGGCCACACTGGAAACGCGTCTCATCGAGGCGGTGCGCTGATCGAGGACCGAACGGGAAGGAAAAGGGGAGAATGTCGCAAGTCAAAGTGGTCGTTACGCTGAAGCCGTCGCTCTTGGACGCGCAGGGCCGGGTCGTACAGGACGCGCTGCACTCGCTCGGCTATGCCAATGTCGCGCAGGTGCGCATCGGCAAGTATATGGAGATGGAGCTGACATCGAGCGATACGGGCGATCTGGACGCCGAAATCAAAGAGATGTGTGACCGCCTGCTCACCAATCCCGTCATAGAAAACTACACCTATGAGGTGGTGAAATGAGCACTGCGGCGCTAAGCCACGATATAGGCCGTTCGGCTGGCAGTGGAGCGAAGCCAAAGTTCGCTGTCATCCGGTTTCCCGGCTCCAACTGCGATCAGGATGCCTACTTCCTGGTGCGCGACGTGCTGGAGTGCCCGGTGGAGTATGTCTGGCACCAGGAGACGTCGCTCCAGGGCTTCGATGTCGTAGTGCTGCCGGGAGGATTCTCCTACGGCGACTACCTGCGCACAGGCGCGGTGGCCCGTTTCGCACCGATCATGGATGCGGTCTATGCCCATGCCGAGCGCGGCGGCTTTGTCGTCGGGATCTGCAACGGCTTTCAGATCCTGTGCGAGGCGCAGCTGCTGCCGGGCGCACTTGTCCGCAACGCGGACTGCAGGTTTATCTGCAGGCATGTAAACCTGCGCGTCGAAAACGCGGAAACCCCCTTCACCCGCAGCTATCGTCAGGGACAGATGCTGCGTATCCCGATTGCGCACGGCGAGGGCCGCTACGTCTGCGACGAGGCGACTCTGCAGGAGCTGGAGCAGAACGGGCGCGTGCTGTTTCGGTATGTGGATGCGGAGGGCGCGGCCAGCGCAGGCGGCAACCCGAACGGCTCTCTGGCGAACATCGCCGGGATCGCCAATGCCCGGTTCAATGTCATGGGCCTGATGCCTCATCCCGAACGCGCCGCCGAAAAAATTCTGGGCTCCGCAGACGGCCGCGCGCTCTTCGAATCGCTGCTGCTCGCTCTCAAATAGCATTTTTGAAGGAGATAAGGAGATGGCGATGCTGACTGCCCCCTCGATTCTAGGACTGTTCGTGCTTGGAACCCTGACGATGACCATTCTGCCGCAGGCGGCCCTCGCCGCTCCTCCGCCGGCCTCGCAGCCGCTGCGGCTGTGGGAGGGCGATGCGCCGGGAGCGATGGGCACACAGCCTGCCGATATTCCTACGCTGACCGTCTATGCGCCCGCTCCGGATAAATCGATCGGCGCTGCAGTGGTCGTCTGCCCCGGCGGCGGCTATGGCGGTCTGGCGGACCATGAGGGCAAACCCATCGCGGAGTGGCTGACCTCCCTCGGCGTGACCGGCATCGTGCTCAAATACCGGCTCGGTCCGAAATATCATCATCCGGTCGAGATGGGCGACGTGGCGCGCGCCATCCGCACTGTCCGCTCTCATGCCGCCGACTGGGGGATCGACCCGCATCGCGTCGGAGTTTTGGGCTTCTCCGCAGGAGGGCATCTGGCCTCGACCGCTGCCACCCATTTCGATGCGGGCAGTGCGAGCGCGGCAGACCCCATCGACCGCGTCTCTTCCCGTCCCGATGTCGCCGTCCTGATCTACCCGGTCATCACCTTCACGGACCCGTTTACACACCAGGGTTCGCGCCACAACCTGCTCGGCGACAGCCCTGCGCCGGACCTGATCACGCTGCTCTCCAACGAGAAGCAGGTGACGGCCCAGACGCCTCCGTGCTTTCTGGTCCACGGTGCGGACGACGGCGCAGTGCCCGCCGAGAACAGCCTCCTATTCGCGACGGCCTGCCGCAAAGCGGGCGTTCCCGTCGAACTGCACCTCTACGAGCATGGTCCCCACGGCTTCGGCCTGGGCGGCAGCGACCCAGTCCTGAGCGCTTGGCCTGGGAGCTGCGCCAAATGGCTGGAGCATCGCGGCTTCCTGAAAAAGATGTGACCACTCCCCTGGCATGAGCGCGCGCAGAGCTCTCGACAATA
>JAYTGR010000295.1:0-2071 GCA_043733205.1 Chthonomonadaceae bacterium | reverse complement strand
TGCCGCCCGACATTAAAGTGCGTCTGTTCGGCAACTAACGTGTCTCTCCAGACGTAATCAACTCGGTTTGCAATTCGATAAGACGAAGGGGAGACACTGTGGCAGAGATGAAATATCGCCGTCTGGGTAACAGCGGAGTCAAAGTAAGTGAAGTCTGTCTGGGCAGCTGGCTGACATTCGGCAACGCGACGGAGGATGAGACCGCGCTGAAGTGCATCGATCGGGCCTACGAACTGGGCATCAACTTCTTCGATACGGCCAACGTCTATGCGCGGGGCAAGAGCGAAGAGGTCGTAGGGCGCGGACTGAGCAAGTTCCCGCGCGACTCCTATGTCGTGGCGACCAAAGTCTTCTTCCAGATGAACGACGGGCCGATGCCCAACAACAAAGGGCTTTCCCGTAAGCACATCATGGAGCAGTGCGAGGCCAGCCTGAAACGGATGGGACTGGACTACATCGATCTCTACCAGTGCCATCGCTACGACACCGAAACCCCGCTGGACGAGACGCTCTCCGCCCTCGACGATCTGGTTTCGCAGGGCAAAGTGCTCTATGTCGGGTTCAGTCAGTGGTCGCCCGCGCAGATCGCCGAGGCCGTCGCGCTGCAGCGCGCGCACCATCTGGATCGGTTCGTCTCCAGTCAGCCGGACTACAATATGTTAAGCCGCGGCATCGAGAAAGAGATTATTCCGCTCTGTGAGCGCGAGGGCATTGGCCAGATCGTCTATTCCCCGCTTGCACAGGGCCTGCTGACAGGCAAATACACGCCGGGGCAGCCTCCGCCCTCCGGCACCCGCGCCGCCGACCCCAAGCAGAATATGTTCCTCAATCGCGGCGAACTCGATAACGCGCTGCTGGAGCGGATCCAGAAGCTCAAACCGATCGCCGAGCAGCTCAGCCTCAGCATGGCGCAGCTGGCGCTCGCCTGGTGTCTGCGTCAGAAGAACGTCTCCAGTGTCATCATCGGCGCCAGCCGCCCCGATCAGGTCGATGACAACGCCGGCGCTGTCGGAGTCACACTGAGCCCAGAGATCCTCCAGGCCATCGAGACAGCCCTCGCTGCCTAATAACGTCCTGGCATACAAAAGGAGCCGGCCTGTCAATCCAACAGATCGGTTCCTTTCCTATCGCATTCCTTGTTTTCCTAGCGGCGGCGGCGGGTGGAGGAGAGGATCTTCTGGGACTCGCGGTATTTTACGACGGTGCGGCGGGCGACCTGAATGCCTTTGTCGAGCAGCAGCGCGACGATCTGCTGGTCGGAGAGCGGATGCGCCGGATCCTCTTCTAAAATGATCTCTCCGATCGCGTCTTTAACGGAGAGAGACGAGTTGAAGAAGATGTTGAAACTGACGACTTCCTGATTGGGAAGCTGGATGAACTTGTTGGCGGTGGCGCGGCTCACGGTCGACTCGTGCAGGTCGAGCTGTCGGGCGATCTGGGTGCGGGTAAGCGGACGCAGGAACTGGCGGGAACCGGTCTCCAGAAACCCGATCTGATTTTCGATGATGCAGTGGGTGATGATTCGCAGGGACTGGCGCCGCTGGTTGATGTTGCGAATGAACATCTCCGCGCGCTCGACATGGTCCGTAATGTGTTTGCGATCCTCTTGGGAAAAGTTTCCCTGCCCGCTCTTAATCTGAGCATAGGTTTCGCGGTACAGTGGGTTCACGCAGAGCGAAAAGGTGTCGGCCCCTCCGACTTCGACTTCGTAGCCGATCGCGGTGCGCCGCACCTGCACATCCGGACGGACGGCAGATCGGCCGTTGGCGGGACGATAGGTCCAGGGCGGCCGGAACTGACTGGCGGGGGAAGGGTTGAGGCGGGTCGAAATGTATTCCAGCGTCTGTTTCGCTGCGTCGGCTGTGCAGCCGACGGCCCGCGCCAGTTTCAGATGCCGCTGCGCGGTGACATGATCGAAATGCTCGCTCACCATCCTCTCCGCGAAGACGATCAGGTGTTTTTTGTCGGCGTCGATGCCTTCTTCGAGCAGATAGCGCAGCTGAATGGCCAGGCACTCCTGCAGGTTTCGCGCTCCGACGCCGGGCGGGTCGCACGTCTGCAGGATGGCGAG
>JAYTGR010000294.1:0-2079 GCA_043733205.1 Chthonomonadaceae bacterium | reverse complement strand
GCATCGGGAGAGTCTGGCGGCCTTCACGGCTGTCGAAGCGGTTCTGCCGCAGATAACGCAGGTCGTGGACATTCTCGCGGAGCGGCTGGCGCACGGAGGCCGGCTCTTCTATATCGGCGCGGGAACAAGCGGACGGCTGGGCGTACTGGACGCCAGTGAGTGCCCCCCCACCTTCGGTGTGTCGAAAGAAATGGTTCAGGGTCTGATCGCGGGCGGAGACTTCGCCCTGCGCAATCCTATCGAAGGGGCCGAAGACAGTCCCGAGACCGGCGCGGCCGACCTGCGGGCACGCGCAATCACGGCGCAGGATGTGGTGGTCGGTATCGCGGCGAGCGGCCGAACTCCCTATGTCCTGGGCGCCCTCGATGCGGCGCGTGAGGCGGGCGCGTTCACGGTCTCGCTGGCCAACGTCTCGCACTCCGCGCTCGCCCGGCACGTGGATCTCGCGATCGAGGCCGTCACCGGCCCGGAAGCCGTGACCGGCTCTACGCGCCTGAAGGCGGGCACCGCCCAGAAACTGATTCTGAACCTGCTCACGACCGCGGCCATGGTGCGGCTCGGCAAGGTCTACTCCAATCTCATGGTCGATGTGCGGGCCAGCAACGTCAAACTGCAGGATCGCGCTGTGCGTATCTTAATGAGCGCTGCCGACGCGGAGCGTCCTGCCGCAGAAGCCGCGCTGGAAGCCGCAGGAGGACAGGTTAAAACCGCCATCGTCATGCTGCGGCGCAGCGTTTCGGCGCAGCAGGCCGCCCAGCTTCTCGCGGCCGCCGACGGCTGGGTAGGCAGGGCGCTGGAAGCGTAACGCCGCGCAGGAGAAAGAGAAACAGGAGATCAAAGAAAGGGGAATGGCGATGAACCTGGAGATCATCGGCAGGATCGCGGAACGGAAGATACAGGAAGGCATCGAAGAGGGCAAGTTCGACAACCTTCCCGGCATGGGCAAGCCGCTCGAACTGAACGACGGCGACTCCCTGCCGCTCGATATTCGCATGGCGAATAAAGTCCTGAAAAATGCCGGGGTGCTGCCGGAATGGATTCAGGTTCAGCATGAGATCGTTTCCGAGCGCGAGGAGATGACGCGCTATCGGGAGCGGATGGCAGGTGAGAACACCAAGCGCCGTGCCCGCCTGGAGCAGCAGAAGCTGCCCGCCGACCACGCGGCCATGCGGCAGTTCGCAGAGTGGCACACGCGCTGCCGCGACAGCTATCTGCGCCGCATCAAACATTTCAACACGTCTGTCCTCAAATTCAGCATTCTCGCCCCCTCGACAGCCACTCCTGTCCGCTCTCTGAAAGTGGAGACGGAGATGGAAGCCTTCGACGCGCAGTTCCCGGCTCTGCCGCAGCAGCCCAAAGTCGCTGTGCCGGAGGCGTCCAAAGAAAATGTGACGCAGAACCTTGCGCGGGCCCGCTATCGGAACGGCGAGGGCGGAGGCCCGATGCGGGGCTGGACCCGCGCCGCGCACCTGTTCGGCCTCGGCCGCAGCCGCGACATCGCAGCCGAAGAGTTCGATGTCGATGAGATCCGCCGCGCTTCCAAAAACGACCGTCCCTGATCTGCTGCCCGGAAACGATCGGCTTCAGCGTGCAGGCAGATGAAAAGCGGAGACTCGGCAAGGCGTCGGGCAGGCAGAAACCGATGAGGTATAATGTACCACGATGAAATATATCCTCCTGGTTCCCGATGGCGCGGCGGACGAGCCGCTCTCCGATCTCGACGGCAAAACGCCGCTGGAAGTGGCGCGGACGCCTTTTCTCGATGCGCTGGCACAGAACGGTCTGGTAGGCAGCGTGGAGGTCACGCCGCCGGACATGTATCCGGGCAGCGATGCGGCGAACATGGCTCTGCTCGGCTACGATCCGGCACGTTTCTACACGGGGCGCGGCCCGATCGAAGCGGCCGCGATGCAGATCCCTCTCGATGACAAAGATGTCGCGTTCCGCTGCTCCCTTATCTCCACGGACGGCGTCACGCTACTCGACTACAGCGCGGGCCATATCTCGACGGAAGAGGCGCGCCCGCTGATCGAGCTGGCGAACAAGAAGCTCTGCCCTTCCTACCTCACGCTTTTTCCC
>JAYTGR010000293.1:0-15127 GCA_043733205.1 Chthonomonadaceae bacterium | reverse complement strand
GCTGTCGGTATCGCCGATGCCTGCAATATTGCCCGAGAGCGTCAGAGCATTGCTGAGGGTGTAAGCCGGGTGCGAACTGCTGTTGTAGGAGCTGCCCGTGAACTCCAGACTGCTGCCTGTCGTATTGCCGCCCGTGTTCCCGAAAGTCACATTGCCGACAAGGGAGGGAGACGCGCCTGACATGATGATGGTCGCGGCGTTGTTGAAAGTGGCAGCAAATGCGTTGAGGGTGCTGTTGGAGAGCGTCAGTGTCCCGCCGGTCTGGGTCAGGGTGCCGTTGGCGTTCAGGGTCATATTGGAGAGCGTGTTGCTGTTGGAGAGCGCCACCGCTCCGCTCACGTTGAGCGTGCCGTTGCTGAAACCTGAGTTCGATAGGTTCAAGCCGCCCACATCAAAGACGCTGTTGACCAGCGAGACGATGAAATTGCTGATGGCAGCTGTGTCATTAGCCCCAGGCACCGCAGCTGTGGAGGTGGTAGTGTCCGTCCAGTTGGAAGCGATGTTCCAGCTTCCATTGCTGCCCAGCGTCCAGTTGAGGGTATCCGCGCGCGCCTGAGACGATGCGCCTGTCAGTGCGGCCAGCGCCGCGACGATGCTCCAGCAGCGGGCCGAGCCGCGTCGAATGCGCGGGCGGCGCGGTGTTTGTGATTGCGTTTTGTTCAAACCAATTCTCCTTACTCCAGCAAATTCGTCCTGCATCAAGGTGAGGGGATGGTCCACCGACGATTTCCGTTCGATGCAGATCCTCCCATTCTTTACTGCCTCGGTCCGCCAGTTCTAATGGGACTGCGCAGCCGCCTGATACGAACTTTCCGCCACCGTAATTGCCGCTGCTTTCTCGAAGGCGTCCGCCGTCTGTTTAATCGCGCTGCCGTTCATCTGCAGGCCCTTCTGCAGCTTCGCGCCCTGCTCACAAGCTTCGCGCACCTGATCCAGCGGCACCCGGCGCTCCTCCGACCGACCGACACAGCGAATGATCCAGTGCGCGCCCGCGACCGGTATATCGTCGGTCTGATCGTTGACATGCATGGCGAAGAGGCGGGCTTCCAGGCCGGGGAAGCGCTTCGCGTCCATCTGGCCCCGACGCACAGCCGGCAGCAGACCGCCATTGGCTTTGCTCTGGTCTTTGCTGTAGTGGGCGGCAGCGCTGGCGAAGCTCGCTCCGCTCGCCAGAGCATGCATAGCCGCCTTGATGTCGTCGGGGCGATCGGAGACGATCACAGCCACCTGCACGGCATCGGGCTGGAAGTAGCGAGCCTGGGGATTTTTGGGGTCGGTATTGGTCTGATAATAGGCTGCGACATCGGTATCGGTCAGGGCAACGCCTTCCGTTATCAGATTGAACTGTGCCATCTCCAGCAGCAGCCCACGGCGGACATCGGCAGGGGTCTTATGGCTGGCAGCGAGGTTTTTGGAGAAATCGGAACGCGCGGCCGCCTGCCGATACTTTTCCTCGACCGCCTGTTCTGTCGGCAGGAGTGCCTTTTTTTGCGCTAACTGGAGCTGCAGTTCCTCGACCACCATCTGCCGTGCAGCGGCAGGACCAGAGGCCAGTTCGCAGCGATGCTGAAAATCGCTGCGAGAGATGCGAGAGCCGTTGACGGTGGCGAACCCGACACGCGATTGGAGCCAGCCCGGCGTACCGCCCAGCGTCAGGCCGACTGCAAAGAGCCCGATGCCCCACAAGACACCCCTGGGAATACGGATACCGGTGTGCCCACGTACGGCAGTCGCGCTGTTCCCAGCTGCCGCCTGTTCGGCCGACTTGCCGCTGGGAATACGCTCCAGGCGCCCTGCCCTATTCTCTTCTGCGATTTGTGTCATGTGCTGCTCTTTCTTCCACGAACCTTCGTGTATCACGTTTAGGTGAGCGAATAAACTCAAATGGCTGTGACCTGCGGGGCAGCCATTACCGACGCCGAATACGCCGCATGGCGATATGGCCGCAAAGTGCCATCCCGGCCCAGAGTGCCAGGCCGCCAGGTTCCGGAGTGGCAGCCACTTTCAGCTGCCATCCGAAGTTGATGGGCACGGTGCCTCCGAAATTGTAATCGGTAACGGCAGGGTTATTGACGCCCGCATAGGAACCAAGCGACCCGAAGGCCGCTCCAAATCCACTGCTGCCAACCGAAGGCGGATTGTACGTGAGAGCTCCTAACGAGTTGAGCTGTGCAGCGGTGGCTCCCGTAGCGCCGAAATTGTCATCATAGACGATACCGGCCCAAATCTTACCGTTAGCAGGAATGATCAGTCCCGTTATGTCAGCGCTGAGAGGAGTGGCCTGCTGAACCGGGAAGGTTGTATTCGGCAGCGAAATGCCGGCAAGGTAGGTTCCCGCATCGCCATTGGTTCCATTAGCGGCCCAAAAGAAGATACTTGGCCGGGCCGTGGTCGCGGCCGTTCCAAAATTGTCCGCTTCGAATAGGAAATGGGTGATGGCTTGCCCACCGAAGCCTGCAGCGAGCGTAAGATCGTCTGCATTCATATTCGTCAGAGTGTTCCCGCCGTGGTTTGTGGAACCATTGAATACCACGCCTCCGGTGGCGCTCGTGGTATTGTCGTAAACAAGGGTTTGGGCGGACGCATGCTGCGCTGGAATCAGCGGCAGAAACGCGAAGGCAGGCATTGCGAGCCAAAAGGGGTGAGTACAGAAGCGCATCTAGTTCTCCTTTGTTCTTGTCAGAGGCCGCGTCGCACAACGGCTGCTACCGCAAAAGATAGAGTAATCCACACGTGCTTTTCCAGCGAACTGGTTAATTCTGTCAGAGAGAGCCACGGGGATCTTCACTGTCCTCTAAAGCATACCAGGACGAGGAAATCGCTCGCTAGCGTCAGCCGCCACAAAATCATGGTCAGAGGCAGGAAAAACATGGTCAAACGGGCAATACTGCTCTGACGTGCCTTAATCCAGGGGTTAACTGCGGATACACTATGAGGGTGGCTCCCGGTCATTGGACAGCATCGCGTCAAATAGTTGCTTACGATTTGGGACGCATATGAGCAAGGTCAGCCGGGAGCCCACAACGACCAGAATGCATATTTCCATGTTCGGTCGTTTCCGCATGGAAATCGATGGGGACGTGCTGAAACCTCATCGGCCTACCGATCTGCGGATGCTGGCTTACCTTCTGCTCCAGCACGACTGCCCTGTGGACCGAAACGCGGCGGCGGTGTGCTGGAAAAAGGCGCAGGACACCGGGTTTTGGGAGTCGGAAGCGCGGGCCTATCTGGCGCGCGCCGTGTCCGAACTCACCGCAAAGCTGGGACACGAAGGCAATCGCCTTCAGAAACCACAGCCTCAGTTCCTGCTGTTCGAAACGACCGGGGCAGAACTGGATCTGCTGGACTGGGAGGCCGGTCTGGCAAAGGGCAGTGTGGAAGCTCTGGAGAGTATCGCGCCTCTGTATCGCCAAACGCTTCTGAAAGGCTGGGACGATCCCTGGGTTTCGGAGGCGCGGGAGCGGCTTCGAAACGACTATGTGCAGGCGCTGAGGTCGGCGGCTCGCCGGACAGCCGCGCACAGTGAGTGGAAAGCGGCGCTCCGGGCGTTTACACTGCTCTCCGAGATCGACCCCTGGAACGATGAGACATTGCGGGAGCACCTGCAGCTCCTGGCGGAGCGAAGACGGTTTCAGGAGATGCAGAGGCTTTACGATACCTACGCGAGGCACTGTGATGCCGTCCACGCACCTATCGATCCGCAGACGACGCAGCGCTATCGCGAACTGCGCTCGGCGGCGGACCTGCGCGGACACGCTATTCAAAGCGGCTGGCTGCCGACGCCGCTATCGCGCTTTATCCCGCGCCCAGCCGATGTTCAGGAGATCTGTGCCTGGGTCCGGTCGGAGCGATTGACTACGCTGGCTGGCACAGGCGGCATCGGCAAGACACGTCTGGCGATTGCGGCGGCGGAAGAGATGCGCGAGGAGTTCTTCGACCGTGCCTGGTTCATCGATCTTTCCGAACTCCAGAACCCCGCCGAGGTGCCGACCCAGGTGGCACGAGCGCTGGCGCTGACGGAAAACGTGGGCAGGACGGCGTCCGAAGAGATCGCTGCCTTCCTGCGTGCAAAGGAGGCGATCCTCATCCTCGACAACTGCGAGCACGTGCTGAAAGCGAGCGCCCGACTGACGGCACGCATATTGGAAAACTGTCCGCAAGTGAAGATCCTGACCACCAGCCGGGAACCACTCGGAATAGTGGGTGAATCCGTCTGGCGTGTGCCTTCGCTCGATTTTCCGAAGTCGGCCGCGCCGCTCAAACCGCAGATGCTGGCGACTTTCAGCGCGATACGCCTTCTCGTCGAACGTGCGAGCCGGCCCCAGTTCCCGATTACGATCGACGCGAACAACGCGGAAGCCGCCGCCCGCATCTGCCGCCGCCTCGACGGCATCCCGCTGGCCATCGAGCTGGCTGCGGTCCAGGTCAGCCGCCGCCTGCACTCCTTCCCGCAGGTCGCCGACAGCCTGGACGCGAGCCTGTCGCTCCTGACAGAGGGCAGCACGACAGCGCCCTCCCGCCAGCAGACGCTGCGAGGCGCTGTCGAATGGAGCTATCGCCTCTTATCCGAGGCCGAGCAGCGTGTCTTCGAACGCCTGGGAGTGTTTGTCGGCGGCTTTACGGAAGAAGCGGCCTGCGAAGTATGCGCCGATGCTCTTCTGACCGGCGAAGAGGCGATCCGCGCTGTCAACGCGCTGGCGGACAAGTCTCTGGTGGAACTCATTCAGTCGGAGCACGGCTCCCGCTATCATCTCCTGCAGACGATCCGGCAGTACGCGCTGGAGCGGCTGGCAGCAAGACAGGAGGAGAAGCCTTCTGCGGCGCTGCCGGCAGAAGCGAACGCCGATGTTCTGACAGAAACGTGCCGTCGCCACCTGCTGTACTTCACTGCGTTCGTCGAAGAGGCGGAACGCCACCATCGCGACGCGGATCAGGCCCTGTGGCTGGATCGGCAGGGAAGAGAGCACGACAATTTTCGGGCGGCGCTGGACTGGGCGCTCCGGAATGGCGAGAATGAAACCGGACTGCGGCTTGCGGGCAGTCTTGCGGTCTATCTGTTCACCCGGGGGTTTTATGCGGAAGCGGTGAGGTATCTGACGGAGTTTCTGGCGCGCGCCCCCGACGCGCCGCCGCTATGGCGTCAAAGAGCGATCCATTGGTGCGGCAACATCGCATACGCCCGTGGCGATTACGCCGCCGCACACGCCTGCTTCATGGAGGGTCTGGCTTTACGGGAACTTCAGGGCGGCCGGCGGAGCATTGCGATTGGCAGAGCCAGTCTGGCGAGCGCCTCCGGCGGAATGGGGAGCCATCGGGAAGCGCTGGCTCTCTTCGAAGCGAATCTGCTCCTTTTCAAAGAGCTGAACGACGTCAGGAATACTGCGATGACCTGGAACAGTATCGCCTTGATGGCGGATGCGCTGGATGACCATCACAAGGCCCGAGAGGCTTATATACAGAGCCTGCATCTTTTCCGTGAGATCGGGGACAGCGTCCACATCGGTTTGGCTGCAAGCAACCTGGCAAGCATAAGTATTACATTGGGAGACTATCAGGCCGTTCGCCCGCTGTTGGCCGAATGTGTTGTGCTCTATCGAACGCTGCAGACACGTCCGAGGTTCGTGTTCCTGTTGATCCACTATGTCTGCCTGGCCGTGCGGGAACAGGATTTCGACCGCGCGGCCATCATCGTGGGATTTGAAACGAAGTTCCGCGAGCGAACCGGGGTTACACTGCCCCCGAAAATCAGCGAGCAGTCTCTCGTGGAAACGGACGCTGTGCGGCAGCATCTCGGTGAACCGCGCTTTCACGTACAGTTTGCCGTCGGCGCCCGAATGCCCGAAGAAGAGATGATCGCATTCCTGCTGGAGCAGCGTTGATTTAGAGAGCAGCGCTGGAACGAGACAGCAAACGGCAGTCTCCTGTCCTTATGGTGGAGGACAGGAGACTGTCAGCCGATCGGACTGTACCGCGATTGCTATTCGCCTGGGCCGGGATATTCCACGTATCCGACAATGACGCCGGAGACATTCACGATATTGTAACTCTCTGTGATCGTTCCGAGGAAGCTGGAGTCCGTATACGCGCCGCCATCCAAAATCGATCCCTCGGGCATCAGGACGGGACTGCCGCTGGAGTCGTAAATATAGATAGCGGCCTTTAGCGCCGACACGCTCGAAACGGCAGCGCGGGGAGCTGCCCCAATACGCAGAGGAGCCGTAACGGCTCCGAACCCGACCGTGAGAGCGAGCATGCCGATAGCAGCCCGCAGCCCATTCCGAGAGGAATGGAGACGAGGCCCGACAAGCGGGCGCTGGATACAGAAGTTGTTGTGTTTCATACAGATGCCTGCCCTTCAGAACAGAACCGATAACCCCCACGGCGAGGAGGGGGGCCGGAGGCGGGTCATGAATCCGACTCCGGAAATGGATTGGGCTGAAGGTTCCGCCGGTCGCCTGCCTTCGTTGACTTAGGGCGGTTTGGGAGCCCGGTGACTCGCTGGAAATGGATCGGATCTCCAGCGCCGAACAGGGAACTAGAAGGCGATTATCATTCGACCAACTATGTTCTTTTAGTATTATGAACTATCAACAACTGCGTGACAATGTACTTTATTTACATGTATATCGATGCACACAATGTACATTGATGTACATGAGCACCGACGGTGGGATGGAAGCCGAGACGTTTCGTAAGGAGAACAACGGACGATGGGGAGGGGCGACTATTGCCATCTGACGCAGGCCGGCTGGCGTCATCTCAACGCAGCATTACTGGACGCCGCACTGCAGAATCCGAAGTTATCGTTTTCCGTAGGGCTGAGTGTGACAGGAATCCATGAGGAGACGGGACTGCATCGTGCCACCGTGCGCAGGATCGTTGTAAACAGCAAAGAGACTGCCAAATTCGAGTGCAGCAGCCTGACCGCTCTCTGTAAGCTGGGTGGCTATCACCTCCAGGCAGAGGATGTCTACTGTCCCGACAAACTGCGCGGCGCTTGTACAGCCCTCCGACGCGCACCAGCCGAATTTACCCAGCACAGCGTTCCCTTAACTCAGGAACCGCTCCCTGCACCGTATCGGGGCTCCGGCTCTCTGCCTGCGACTTATAACTATCTGGTGCGTCGGCCACAGGAAAAGGAGGTCGGAGAGTTTACGGCCTCGCATCGTCTGGTGACGCTGATCGGCCCCGGAGGGGTTGGAAAAACACGTCTGGCGATCCAGGTCGCCGGAGAAATCGGTGGAGGCTTCTTAGAAGGAGCAAAGTTTGTAGATTTGACGGCTCTGACAGACCCTGCACAGGTTCTCTGGGCGGTGGCACGCGCGCTTGGGATCTCCACAACGGTGGACACGGCCTCCCTGGACAACCTGGCTCTGGCGATAGGAATGCGTACGTTCCTGCTGGTTATCGATAAATGCGAACACCTTCTGAAAGCCTGTCAGGATCTTGCCGCCCTCCTCATCCGGGAATGCCCGAACATCAAAATCCTTGCGACCAGTCATGAACGGCTGAAGATTGACGCTGAGTATCCCTATACGGTCCCCCGTCTCTCTTTCCCACCGTCTCCTTTCGGTCACACTTTGAAGCCCGGAGAGTTCAAAGTGTCCTCAGAAAATCTCGTCCACGATCAGTCCGTGGAACTCTTCTGCGCCCGCGCCCGATTGGTCGATCCCGGCTTCGCTCTGACGGATTGGAACGCAGAACGCGTGGCGTCCATCTGCCATCAGCTCGAAGGAATGCCTCTTGCCATCGAAATGGCAGCCTCTCTCAAAGGCGGAATGCCGCTGGAAGCGATCGATGCGGGCCTCAGCGATCTTTTCAGCCTGCTGCCGGAAAATTACCAAAATGTAGATCCCAAGCAGCTGACACTGCGCGCGGTGATGGACTGGGCGTATAGTCATTTGACACCGGACGAAAAGACACTCCTGAATCGACTGTCGGTATTTGCCAGCGGCTGGACTCCGGAAGCGGCAGCGCGTGTTTGTCAGGGAGAAGACGCCCCGGGACCGGGTCTCTGGAAACTGCTGCTGGCCCTCAAGAACAAGAGCCTGCTGGATTATGAGGAGAGAGAAGGCAAGGCGCGCTACAGGATGCTGACGATAGTGCGGCAGTACGCTCTTCAAAAACTAACGTCTCAATCCGACCCCTCCGACGCGCTGAGCTGCATGAAAGAGCATCAACAGTTTTTCCTTGCGTTAGCAGAACAAGGGGAACAGGAGATTCGCGGCAGTGAACAAGTCTATTGGCTGAACGTCCTGTACCAGGAACACGAAAATATGTGCGCTGCCCTCGTTTCGTGCGGACAGGTGCCGGAGGGGGAAGCGACGCGGATGCGCCTCGTGGGAGCGTTGTGTCGATTCTGGCATGAAACCGCTTACTTTAGTCAGGGGCTGGAGTGGTGCAGACTGGCGCTGCAAAATGCCGAAACCTTCCGTACGCTGGAAGGCAGAGTGAAGGTGCTGAACGGTGCGGGGCAGCTTGCAGCAAATTGTGCCGAGTACAGTGCGGCAGAAAACTACTTCGAACAGAGCCTCGCTCTCCTGACGCATTCACACGACCAGAGCGGTATCGCGGCATGCCGCAGAGGACTGGGTCTCCTCTCCTATCTCCACGGAGACCGGGAGAAAGCACGCGCAGCCTGGGAAGAGAGTCTGGCGGTCTCCCGGAATATTCAGGACACGCGGGGCATGGCGGAGGTGTGCAATAACCTGGGAGCGCTTGCGGTGGCTGAGAGCCGTTTCAAGGAGGGGGAAGCCTATCTGTCGCAGAGCCTTTCGCACTATCGATCACTGAACGATCGAAGACGGATCGCCGATGTGCAGGGTAACCTGGGTATCACCTACTGGCAGCACAAGGATATGCGCGCACTCGACGAACTGAAGGAGAATCTCGAAACCTGCAGGAGCATCGGATACTATCATGGCAGCGCCTATGCTCTCGCGAGGCTGGGAGCTATCTATCTCTTCCGTCAGGAACTCACCCAGGCAAACGCTGCCCTAACAGAAAGTTTATCGATCTTCGAGGCTGTTGGAGACAGTTATGCGGCTCCGCTTACTTTAGCCCATTTAGGGGATGTCGCCCGCGCTCAGGGCGATCTGCATGCCGCGCAAGCCCTCTACCAAAAATGCCTGGACGGACGAGAGAAAACAGGCGATCGAATCGGCATTTTACACGCTCACCTCTGGCTGGGTATCGTGGCTCGCCTGCAGCGCGACTACCGGAGAGCCCAGGAACATAGCGCCCTGGCTCTCAGCGGCTTCCGGGGGGCGAATGACCGGAACAGTCTTGCGAATGTGCTGAACAGTCTTGGCCTCCTGGCGCTAGATCAGGACGATCTTAGCGAGGCGGTGGCCTGTTTTAAAGAGAGCCTTTCGCTTCTTCGGGAACTCTCTCAGGAACAAGGGACACGCTGGGAGGTCGGCGATTTGCTCGACAGTTTCGCTCTCCTGGCGGCAAAACGCGGCAGCCTGTCCCATTCAGCATCGCACTTCGAGCAGTCAGCACAGTTATGGGGAGCAGAGCGAACCGTTCGAGACGCATTTCATACCGGCGTTTCCCTGCAACCCTCCGCCGCCTCGCTTGCTGCAATGCACTTCTGCAGGGACAGTTTGGGGGCAGGAGAATGGAACGTATGCTGGGAAGCCGGCCGAAACAGATCCCTGGAGCAAGCGATCGAATACGCGCTTCAGAATTCCGAAGAGCCAAATACGGTTTCCTCACAAACATTATAACGCAATGCATTTTGCTGCACACAGCTGATTTCAAGCAACGGACAAAAAAGAACCTACAGCCAGAGACTGTAGGTTCGCGCAGCTGCCATTGACTGGCATATACTCCCCGTGATAGACTCGAACTATCAACATTTCGGTTAACAGCCGAACGCTCTACCATTGAGCTAACGGGGATTATTCATAGGAACAGGGAGATCGAAATCCCCCTCACACGCTCAATTATACTCAAAATGGGCCTGCCTGTCAAGGCTTCGTCTCGCCTTTTTACGCCCCTTCCCCACATTTCCCCACATTTCGCTTTCGTCCTCCCTTGTCCCAGTGCGTACCAGTCTATAACACGGGGTCAGGTCAAGGCACGCGAAGCAGTGATCGGCGTGACCTTGCTTCGCTCTGCAGTGTCCATCAAACGCTTTGCCTCGAAAGTGGCAAAGCGTGCGGAGGCAGAGTAAACGACGAGTTTCCGCCCCTTCTCTTGAAGCAATCTCTCCCTATCAGAAACAACTGCTCTCCCTAAACCAGATTGAGGTCTGCAATGCTAAGGCCGCCAGACTTCAACGGAAGACCGCTGACTTTCTTACCGCTGTCGTTTTGTGCCAACTGCAGGTACATCTGATTGATAATTTGATTGACGCCGTAGCCGCCTGGAAGCAGTACAAACATCTTTCCAAACTCCTTGGCCCACTCACGCCCCTTATCAGTCATCTCATGGCTGGCGAACTTCTTCACCACGATCAGAACGTCTGACCGCATGATGTCTCGCTTGAATTTGCTCATGTGGTCGCCCTTTTTGGTGTCGATCCACTCCACTTCTCTACATGTGGTCTCTCCCTTCAGCCTGGCAGCAACTTGAGGCCGCGCCGAGCCACCTAAGATCAACACCTTCTGACCCTCCGTAAGCGCGATCACCAGGGCCTTGCTTTCGAGGATCTGATCGTCGGGAAGATCCGCTTCCTCCAGCCCCTCTTCTTCAGCTGTGACCAGATCGAGCCTGCGCCGCTTGTGTTCAGTGAGAACGGCATCCAAGAATTTTGCATATCGAGTCAGGCCCAGGAGCGCGACAGGGGCCACCTCAAGAATTGCGCTGCGGATCTGCACGTTCGTAGAGGGGATGCCTGCAGCGACGCAGGCATCAAGCAACGGCAGCAGTTCTGTTCGGAGTCCTTCGACACTGCCTGCGGCGACAGGGCCAACCTTTTGGCGCCGCTGCCACTGTACGACCGCATTAAGTGCAGCGGCTTTGGCGGCTTCCTTGTCCTCGCGTGCCTTTAGGTTCAAAGCTTCTTTCTTGGCCAGTGCCAGGAGATGAGGCAGTTCCCGACCGATCTCTTCCAGTTCTGCCCACGTTGTATCCGAGTGGAGGGAACTCAAGAATCCCACGGAGTTGGCCGCACCTAATAGGCTGCCGTACAGATCCCCTTGAAGCCGATCGGTGCCGCCATACTCGACAAGGGCACGGAAAAGCATCTGCTGCACTGCGCCAATGGCGTTGACCAGTCCGTGCTGATTTCCATTACCCATTTCTTCGCAATTGTGTGCATACCAGTCCCAGGCCTCCTGCGCTATGGCGGCGTCGTGGTAAAGACAGGCCAGATCCCCCCAATCTTCTACCCTCAGGCGCCCCGCGCCCCACCTCCAGACCGTGGAGTCAAAGGGGAGTACCGAGCAGGCGTCGCCGGCGTAGGTGCGTGCGAATTCTATTTTGTCACGCAGGCTTGTTACCGTATTGATGACGTCGGAACCCAGTCCTGCCTGGTCCGCATCATTCTGGAGACGCGCTAAGGAGCAGCCCAGTGCCCTCGCTCGCAAACAAGCAGGACGATTAAGACGATTGTCTTTGTGGTGCAGACATTCCGCATCGATTTCGTTCCAGCGTACGGTGAGTGCGCTTAGCTCCGAAACCCATCCCCGTTTCTTCGCTTCCCTTTCGTCTTCAGACAGGACCATCAGCCCGATAGGCGATGGCACTGCAAATTCCTTCATTTCTGGACGGGTCACTGGCACGGCGATAGCGGGATTTTCAAGGTCCACACTCTCCGTGCCAGACGAGACATCAGCCGTGGGTGGTTCTGCGCACGGTGGTTCGGGAAGAGGCGGTGGCGGTGGACTTACGTCGGCTTCCGACGCAGGCAGTTGCGTGCGCTGCAACCGCACTTCAAACTCGCGCAGTACGTCTTGCAATTCTGAGGCGATCTCTTCATCCTCGTCCTGTTGCGCTGCTTCTAATTCTACTCTCACCAGGCCGATAGAGAGCCTTAGTCGCTCAATACGAGCCTGCCGCCGTTGTTCACGACGTACGCGGATATCGTGCAGATAGATTTCCAGAGCTTCAGGTGAATCATAAATTTCTTGGCGCGGAAGCGATACGTTTTGGTTTTGCACAGATTTTTTGTCTCCTGGCTTTAAAAAGGAAATTCGCTACCCAGCACTTTTTTGTCAATGCTAACCCCCTGTGTGCCACAATGAGCAGATGGCTCTGGGCTACAGTCTGGCCCCGAGCAGCCTCCCTACCGAGCGGTATGCAGTACCCTGATGCACTCGGCAGGGAGTTATGGAGCAGATTTTTAGTCTGTGACAGACTGACTGCGCCGCTTTCCAATAGCCCTGATGACCGCCTGGGCGGTGCTGCCGCTTGACTGCGGGTTTTGCCCCGTGATGAGGTTGCCATCCTCTTCAATATGATCAGCCCAGTTCGGAGCGACTGTTAGCTCCGCTCCCTCAGAGCGCAGCGTGCTCTCCAGAAGGAACGGCATCGCCTTGTCCAGCTTCACTTCCCGCTCCTCCGCATCGGTAAACGCCGTGATGCGCCTGCCTGCCACCAGGGGTTGGCCATCCTGCCGCTTTGCATGTACGAATCCAGCTGGGCCGTGGCACACAGCGGCGATAATTTTGCCCTCCTGCAGATAAGCAGCGAGGATCTTCTGGAGGTCAGCATTATCGGGCAGATCGAACATCGTGCCATGACCGCCTGGCAGAAAAACGGCGTCGTACGGAGCTGCATCCACCTGAGCGAGGAGCAAAGTCTTTTGGAGAACCTGGCTCGCTTCGGCCCAGGCTCGCTCCTGCTCGGGTGTTGGCTTACTGTTGGGATCCAGAGGCGCTGCGCCTCCTCGGGTGCTCACCACTGTCACTTCGTAGCCCGCCTGTCGAAACGCTAGGTAAGGCACTGCAAACTCTTCGAGCCACAAGCCTGTGCGGTGCTGTTCGTCGATCCTGTCGTGGCTGGTCACGACAATGAGAACCTTCACGGGTTCGGTCATCTTACGTTTTCCCCTTCGTTGCTTCGGCGTCGCTGCGCGCAAACGTCATCAATCCCGTATACGCCGCACACGTCGGATGCGTTTCCCAGAGTGTCGAGAGGTCACGGAGACTGCGAAACGATGTGAGGCGCGGCGCGTATACAGCAAGAAGAAACGCAGCAATACAGACAGTGGGAGATCATAAGATGACAGGAAAGCTCGACGGGAAAGTCGCTATTGTAACAGGGGCGTCTTCGGGGATCGGTGAAGCGACCGCCCTGGCGCTCGCAGTGGAAGGGGCATCGGTTGTGATTACCGCACGCCGTGCAGATCGGCTGGACACGCTGGCCCAGCGGATCCAGGAGAAAGGCGGGAAGGCGCTGTCGCTGACGGTGGATGTCACCGACGAAGCACAGGCGCGACAGATGATCGAACGCACAAAGACCGAATTCGGCAGGGCTGACATTCTGGTCAACAACGCAGGCGTGATGCTGCTCGGCCCCGTGGGGGGCGCTGACACGGAAGATTGGCGGCGGATGGTCAACACGAACATTCTGGGTCTGATGTACTGCACCCATGCAGCGCTGCCTCTCATGGAGCAGCAGGGATCGGGGCATATCGTGAACATCAGCTCTGTGGCGGGCCGAACTGCGCGGGCAGGAGCCGCTGTCTACAATGCGACCAAGTGGGCCGTCGGAGGGTTTTCGGAGGCGCTGCGGCAGGAGGTCTACAAGCACAGCATTCGTGTGACCATCATCGAGCCTGGTGCGGTCGCTACCGAGCTTCTGGAGCATATCACCGTACCCAAAGTAAAGGCCGACATGCAGCAGTGGGTCAGCTCTCTCAACGCACTGAAGAGCGAAGATATTGCCGCCGCAATCGTTTACGCGGTGACACAACCACCTCACGTCAACGTCAACGAGATTCTTATCCGCCCGACCGAGCAGGAGCGCTAATATCGTGTTTTCGGCTTACTGCCTGTGAAATGCTCCCTGTGCGCCAGAAGCCTCTGCCATCGGAGACAACGACGATCACCTTCCCTCCGCTTTCAGGGCGGTTCGTGTACTCGACGGTACCTTGCAGATCCGTTAGGGTCATTACTTCGATTAACTCCAGTCCTGTGTTCGCAGCGCTCAGGGGATCAAATCCATCGGGAAACCCTGGCCCGTCGTCCTGTCGGTCACAACGACTCGATGATCTATTTGTGTTATCGTCACCAATGTTTCCGCCTTGCCGTGCTTTATGGCGTTGGACACCATCTCATTGACGATCAGAGCCAGGGCCGTGTGCCGCGCCGACAGAGGCCATGGCCAATTGACAAAGCACAGATTTCCAGATGCAGTGAAGTGTATATAGTTCGCGAACACAACAGAATGAAGCCACCCACCGCCTGTTTTTGATGTCCAAGAGCAGGAGGATTAATAGTTTTGTCTCGGTTAGGCTACTGCAAGACATCCTACAACTCCAGGGTGTGTCCGGGATGACCAGGTTGTCCTCCTGTGTGCTTGTCTGTTTTCTTTCGCAGATTGCAGGGTTTGGGCTTTTTGTAGCCCTCGCTGGAGGGCGGTTTGCTGCTGTTGTGGCTGTCCTTTGCCAAGCGGGCTTCGAGTTCCTCAACCCGTGCCAACAGGTGAACGTTCTGCTCCTCCAGGGCGATAATGCGCTTCTGTTGGAGGGCAATAGTCGCCCACAAGGTCTGGAAAAGTGCGTAGACTGCATCCGGACCTTGATCGTAGAGATGTCATCGCCGCGGCAAGAGTCCTCAGGAGTTCAGGTATCACGTCACGGTAAAGCCGCGCGAGGGCATTGCGTTCCACGCAGGCTATGACATTCGCTGAGACAGACTTCTGTCACTGGCAGGTTACGAAGAGGAGGGCAGCGCTGAAAGCGCTGCCCTCCTCTTGCGGTGCCTGAATGGATGTCAGGAGCGGATGTTAGTGAAGAACTTCGATGCCGTTGACGAGAGCCGGACCGTTTCCGGCGGCGAAACTGAGGAGAAGATTTCCACTGCTGTCGGCGACACCGATGCAGTCGCGCACCACCGCTCTGTTCTCCGCTCCAGCGGAGGCATAGACATCGAAGTTAGTCAGAGCCGCAGCGCCGTTGATCGTGACGTTGAAGAGCCGTCCTCCGACGACATTGACCCAGAAGTCCGCGAAG